>JAZGDP010000216.1:0-6222 GCA_036477885.1 Dehalococcoidia bacterium | reverse complement strand
TAGCCCGCCCCGTGTTTACCAGATGGCTTATCCTCACCTTCTGCAGACCGATGAAGGCCGTCTCGGAGCTGGAAAAGAAGGCCGACAGCCCCAGAAATACAAACATCAATATTATGGTGAAAGCGTTAGCTCCTAAATCCATCTACTTACCCCCAGCCTCTTAGGCTTCTTAATAAGCTATCCAAATGAATTATATCAAGGAAAGAGAACTTTAACGACCTTAGTATCTATCTCCCTCACTCTTCAGTTGACTCCCTTACCACCTCCCCTTATTATCTTAGCAGGACGGGTTTTTAAATGAAGATATTGGGTATAGAGACCTCCTGTGACGAAACGGCCGCCGCAGTGGTGGAGGATGGGAGACACATTCACTCCAATGTTATAGCCTCCCAGGTGGAGATCCATGCTCGCTATGGTGGCGTGGTGCCCGAGGTAGCATCCCGCCAACACCTCCTTCAAATAGCCCCCGTCTTGAGAGAGGCCCTGAGCCAAGCCAAGGTATCCTGGCGAGACCTGGATGCCATAGCTGTAACGGTGGGCCCGGGCCTGGCTGGCTCTTTGCTGGTGGGAGTGAATATGGCCAAGGCCATAGCTGTGGCTAAGGCCCTGCCGGTGATAGGTATTAACCATCTGGAGGGTCACGTGTACGCCAACTGGCTACGAAGAGATGATGACCCCTCAGGGGACCCCCACCTACCTCTGGTGTCCTTAATAGCCTCGGGTGGGCATACCGACCTCACTTTAATGGAGGAACACGGAAGACATCTCCTGCTGGGTCGTACCAGGGACGACGCCGCTGGCGAGGCCTTCGACAAGGTGGCGCGGGTCCTGGGATTGGGCTATCCCGGAGGGCCGGCCATCGATAGGACAGCCCGCCAGGCCTCCTCGCCCCACAGTTTCCCCAGGGCTTGGCTTAAGGGTAGCCATGACTTTAGCTTCAGCGGCTTAAAGACGGCAGTTCTGCGCCTGGTCGAGGATATAGGCATTCTCAACGGTAAAGGCGAGGCCTCTATACCAGACCCAGACTCCTCCATAGCCAACATCGCCGCTGGATTTCAGGAGTCGGTGGTGGATGTGCTGGTGACCAAAACGGTGGAGGCAGCCCAAAAGTACGAGGCCAGGGAGATCCTCTTATCGGGAGGAGTGGCAGCTAACAGCCTCCTCAGGGAAACCCTATCTCGCCGTTCACCCCTGCCCGTCCGCTTTCCTCCCCCCATATTATGTACAGATAACGCCGCCATGATTGCTGCCTGTGGCTACTTCCGCCTCCATGCCGGGACGAAAGCCAACGGAAATCTGGACGTGGTCCCCAATCTTAGACTCATTTAGGAACAGCATCCCAGGGGCGGGATTTGTACATTAAGAGATTAGCGGATTCATAGATATGCCTTTTTAAGGAGAAACTATCCACGAGCGCCGCTAGTGCTTATGTCATATTTCCCGCCCGGCCCACCCCATAGCGCATTACATGAAAAAGGCAGAGCATCTCGGCAGTGAGGTCTTCGAGTGAGCCTCGGACGAACTCCTCAGGACGAAGCCCACCCCTTACTTTCAATCAAGGCAGAGATAGAATAAACTGAAGGGGTAAGCCCCCAACGCATCGGGCATTTCATTTACCCTGTAGCCAGAAGGGAAGCCAGATGGCTCTATTTGAATTGATCACCTTCGATTGTTACGGCACCCTAATCGACTGGGAATTAGGGATGAAAGACTCCTTGCAAGGCCTGCTGGATAGGAAAACCCTCTCCCTAAATGTAGACGGCCTGCTGAAAAGATATGGTGAGATTGAGCTGGAGGTGGAGCGGGAAAGCTATCGCAAATATGGAGAGGTCTTATCAATAAGCGTAAAGAGAGCCTTTGAAGAACGGCAAATAGCGCTGAGGCCCAATGAGGAAAGGATCTTTGTTGATACACTGCCCCTGTGGCCACCCTTTGCGGAGACGACGGAGGTCCTGCGAAAATTAAAGGAAAAGGGTTATAAGCTGGGTATCCTGTCCAATATAGATGACGACCTGATTAAGTCATCTATAGAGCTGATGGGGGTAGAATTCGATGGGGTTATCACGGCGGAGCAGGTTAAATCCTATAAGCCCTCCCACGCTCATTGGGAGAGGATGTCGGAGCTTTTTAAAGTGCCCAAGGACAAAGTGCTCCACGTGGGAGCAAGCTACGTTCACGATATCGCTCCCGCCAAGGAGCTGGGCTTTACCACGGTGTGGATAAACCGAAAGGGCCAGCAGCCAAAAGGCCCAGCCAATCCCGATTATGAGTTTAAGACTCTGAACCCGCTGACCGAGATATTATAACTGCCCTCAGAGCTTGACGGCCGTAGGGTCTGACCTTAACATCGTCATTAGGAGTATCCGTTACATACACTATAATATTTAGATATGAGGCACTTCGATGTCGTCGTCATAGGGACAGGGCCGGCCGGACACCATGCTGCCATACAGGCGGCGAAGCTGGGCAAGAGAGTTGCGGCCATCGAACGGCGAAGGGTGGTGGGAGGAGGTGGACTACATACGGGCACTATCCCTAGCAAGACCCTACGAGAGGCCGTACTTTACCTGACGGGTTTCCGACAGCGGGGCCTCTACGGCATAAGCTACCGGGTGAAGTCTTCCATCACCCCCCAAGACCTGATCTTCCGAGTGGAACATGTCCTGAAGCGAGAAATAGCGGTGCTGGAGGACCAGTTCGCCCGCAACGGCGTGGAGCTCATCTATGGGTTGGCTTCCTTCATCGGCCCCCACACCCTTTGCATCCGCAATGGAGAAGAGGAGGAGGTAGAGGCCGAGATGTTTGTCCTGGCCCCCGGAAGCATCCCCGCCCATTCCCCCAAGATTCCCGTGGACGGCAGATATATATTTGACACCGAATGTATATTGAATCTGACGTCCATTCCCAAGCGGCTGATCGTAGTGGGCGCTGGGGTTATAGGAGTAGAATATGCAAGCATCTTCTCAGCCCTGGGTACCGAGGTCACTCTGGTGGACCTGCGGCACGACATCCTGGAGTTTGTGGACCGAGAGATCTTGGAGGCCCTTTCTTATCACATGCGGGGTCGGGGAGTGGTGTTCCGACTGGGTGAGGCGGTGGAGGAGGTAGTTCGGGAGGGCGAGGAGGTCGTCGCCCGCACTACCACTCACAAGACCATTGTCGGCGACTGCTTGCTTTATACCGTGGGGCGCTTGGGCGCAACAGCAGACCTGGCACTGGACGCCGTGGGGCTGGAGCCCGACCCTCGGGGTCGTCTTGCGGTGGACGAGAACTATCGAACGGCTATCCCTTACATCTACGCTGTAGGAGATGTAGTGGGATTCCCAGCCCTGGCCTCAGTATCCATGGAGCAGGGGAGAGTCGCCATCCGCTATGCCTTTGGTTTACGAGCCACCAAATCTCAAGGACTCCTGCCCTACGGCATCTACACCATCCCCGAGATATCTATGGTGGGTAGAACCGAGGAGGAGCTGACAAAACAAGGGGTGCCTTATGAATTCGGCTTGGCGCGCTACTCGGAGACGGCCAGAGGACTGATCGTCGGAGATACCACCGGCAAGCTAAAATTGCTAGTCCATGCGGAGAACCGACACATCCTCGGCGTACACATCATCGGAGAGGGCGCTACGGAGCTGGTGCACATAGGACAGCTAGCCATCGCCCTGGGAGGAACCCTTGACTTCCTGGTAAACAACGTGTTTAATTATCCGACCCTGGCGGAGTGTTATAAAGTAGCGGCCCTAGATGCCTTCAACAAACTATCCCCCAGGAGGCGATGACCGGCGCTGATACAGCGATTGGCCCAGGAAAACAGATAGGATGACATGATGAGAGCCCTTACAGTAACACCTAAAGTGCCCAATAGCGCTAAGCTGGTTCACCTACCCGACCCCAAACCCGGGGCGGACGATGTGCTGGTTCGTGTCCTACAGGTGGGAGTCTGCGGCACCGACAAGGAGATCCTCGCTGGCCTTTATGGCGAGGCACCCCCTGGGGAAGGCTCCCTCATCCTCGGCCACGAGTCCTTCGGCCAGGTTCAACAGGTGGGCCGAAATGTCGCCTCTCTGCGAGTCGGCGACTACGTGGTAGCCACCGTCAGGCGCCCAGACGACTGCTTAAACTGCCAGAGGGGTGAGACGGACATGTGCCTCAAGGGTAACTACACCGAGAGGGGGATCAAGGGGCAGCACGGCTACATGGCCAATTATTACTGCGAGAAGCCCGAATACTTGATCAAGGTGCCCGAAAAGCTCCGCCACGTGGGTGTGTTGGCTGAGCCGCTGAGTATAGTGGAAAAGGCCGCATTTCACATCTTCCAGATCCAAAAGCGACTGCAGTGGGAGCCTAGGCGAGGGCTGGTGCTGGGAGCCGGGCCCATAGGCATCCTAGCGGCGGCCGTTCTGGTCAGTCGCGGATTGGAGACCTTCGCCGCAGCCACTACGCCTAAGGACCGCCCCCGAGTTCAAGTCCTGAAGCGCATGGGCATAGCCTACCTGAATGTCCATGAAGATCCCATAGCGGATATGCCAGCCAGGCTAGGGAATATAGATGTCATCGTCGAGGCCACCGGCAGCAGCTCCGTGGCCTTTGAGGCCATGTCCATCCTGGGAGTGAACGGCGTCCTGTGCCTGACCGGCGTCTCTGCGGGCAATAAGGAGATAAACATCCCCACCGACTGCTTAAACCTGGGCATAGTCCTGGGAAACAAGACCATATTCGGCACCGTCAACGCCAACAAACGGGACTGGCAGAGGGCTATCCAGGACATGGCCCTGTTTGAAACCCTCTGGCCCGGAGCATTATCTGATATGATTACAAGACGGGTGCCTTTGGAGGATTTCGCCGAGGCCGTGGAGCGCAAGCCCTACGATATCAAGGCGGTCTTGGAGATCTGATGCTGCGAGCCCCGGAAATAAGGCTACAGATATGAGTTACAAGCCTATTGAACAGTACGGAATCATAGGGGACCTACACACTGCGGCTCTGGTGGGGATAGATGGCTCTATAGACTGGTGCTGTCTCCCCCACTTCGATTCCCCCAGCGTCTTCGCCTCCCTCCTGGACCATAAGAAGGGCGGCCACTTCAAAATATGCAGTGTATCGGGCGGGGTACAGAGGCAGCTCTATTTCCCCGAGAGTAACGTCCTCATTACCCGCTGCTCCAATCCCACTGGCGTAGCCGAGGTGGTGGACTTCATGCCCATGGAGTCCCTTCCCGACTCAAGGATATCCCTATATCCCTCCACCATCGTTCGCTACGTTAGGGTGATGCGGGGTTCCATGGAGCTTCGCCTGGGCTGTTTCCCCGCCTTCAACTACGCTCGCGACTCCCACAGGGTTGTGCCCGTCCCTGGGGGGGTGATCTTCCAGTCGGAGAAGGGCCAGCGACTTGGCCTGAGTCTGCCCAACCAATATTCTGTGCAGAAAAAGGGTGTGGTCTCCCAGTTCACCCTGTCCGAGGGGCAGTCCATAGCCTTCGTCCTCCGATGGATGGGAAGTGAGGATAAGGAGCTTGTAGCCCTGAATGAGCAGGAGGGGATCGACCTCTATCGTCGCACAGCCGATTATTGGCGACGCTGGCTCAGCCGTTGTACCTATCAGGGACGGTGGCGGGAGGTGATCTATCGCTCTCTGCTGGCCCTAAAGCTGCTCACCTTCCAACCCACGGGGGCCATAGTAGCGGCGCCCACCTGCAGCCTCCCCGAGCAGATCGGAGGGGTACGCAACTGGGACTACCGCTTCACCTGGCTCCGAGACGCCGCCTTTACCCTCTATGCCTTCATGCGAGTGGGACTGACGGAGGAGGCGGAGAAGTTCATGGGTTGGCTGGATAATCGCGCCCACGAGCTGACGGAGGGAGGCACCCTTCAAATCATGTACGGCATCGACGGACGTAGCCAATTGACCGAGGAGACCCTGGATCATCTGGAGGGCTATAAGGGCTCTCGACCCGTGCGCATCGGCAACGCCGCTCACCAACAGTTGCAGCTGGATATATATGGGGAGCTGATGGACGCGGTCTACCTCTACAACAAATACGGCTCCCCTATCTCTTACGACCTTTGGCAACATCTGCGGGAGATGCTAAACTGCTACTGGTGCAACAGGAGACGGCGGCGGAGGGCGAATTCGACGCCCTCACGGTCCGATTCGGTGGAAAACTTTCTGAATCGCGCGAACTGGCCCGTGCCCAAGCCGCCCGGTTCGGGGGCCGCGCGGCGC
>JAZGDP010000215.1:0-6033 GCA_036477885.1 Dehalococcoidia bacterium | reverse complement strand
CTTGCTGGCCTGACAGAGTCGAGGCAGATCGGCCATGAGCCCATCACTCAGGTCCATGGCCGCCCTCACGCCGTTGCGCACCAGGATCTGTCCCTCCATAATTCGAGGCGTGGGATGGTTATGAGCCTTAGCCAGCACCCAGGCGGCCTTCTCCTCCGGCCTTATCCCTCGGGAGAGAAGCCTCAACCCTCCCCCCGAGGCCCCAAGATATCCGGTTACGGCGATACATTGACCGGGGTGGGCTGCCGAGCGGGTCAATAGATTGTCGGGGTAGCTTAAGTCGGGCAGAGCCTTGCCTAATAGGGATACGCTGATCATCACCACAGGGGCGCTAGTAGTGTCGCCCCCCACCACTACGAGATGGTGCTTACGGGCTATGGCTGCCATGCCCTCGTACATCCTGGCTACGCAGTCCACCTCTGTGTCCTGGGGCAATCCTAAAGCCACGATGGCGTATTGGGGCATACCACCCATGGCGGCGATATCGCTTAGATTGACCGCTAAGGCCTTCCAGCCCAGGTCCTCCCAGCTTACAGTATCGAGATGGAAGTGGACGTTTTCGATTAAACTATCGGTGGTAAAGATCTGGGTGACATCATCGGTACGCCATACGGCGGCGTCGTCCCCTATGCTTAGTAGTAAGCCGGGCCACTGGGCCCCCTTTTTGCGCTTCGGGTCGATGATGTTGGCCATCACCTCTATAAGGCCGAATTCGCCCACATCGGAGACCTTCATCCTACAATTATACATAGATACCCTAAACCTCACAACACACTAGCGTTTAGTTGCAAAAATACCTTTTCATTGCTGCCCACCGTTCGGCTGAGCGTGTCATGGGGTAGCACCACACCACCGTGAATGAAAAGGACACCCCTACTCGCCACCCTGACTTCGTCGTGAGCTCAGTCGAACGAGCCTGTCGAAGGGTGAGCGAGACGGCGCGCCCATGCTTCCTCAACCTCTACACGTCACCCTGAGCGGAGCGAAGGGTCTCAGGCGTGAGATTCTTCGCCCGCCGCAGGCGGGCTCAGAATGACGCCCACAGGTATTGCTTGCCTCGAGATTCGACACGCTCAGCATGGCGCCTATTTTCTGAGCAGATCACGACGAAGCCCGCCGGGAATGTCTCAAGGAGTAAGGAGGCTTCTGAGGCTAAGCACTAGCCGAGGGGATAATAAGCTGTTATATTGTTACCAACACAGAGGTCAACGCCATTGCGGGCAGTCATCGTTGCCGATATCCATAGCAATCTGGATGCCTTTCAATCGGTTCTTAGAGACGCCGAGGCCAGGGGAGGGGTGGATGAGGTGTGGTGCCTGGGAGACATCGTGGGCTACGGGCCCCAGCCTCGAGAGTGTATCGCCCTTCTTAAAGAATATAACCACCTGTGCGTTGCGGGTAACCACGATTGGGCCGCTGTAGGAAAGATAGATATCTCCGATTTTAATTCCTATGCTGCCGAGGCATGCATGTGGACGTCCCAGCAGCTGCAGCAAGGGGAGAAGGAATACCTGACAAACCTACCTCTGCATGTATTTAAAGATGATTTCACCCTGGCCCATGGCAGCCCCAGAGAGCCTATATGGGAGTATGTGGTCTCCCATGCCTCTGCCTGGGAGAACTTCCGGCATTTTAAGACCCCCTTTTGCCTAATAGGCCATTCCCACCTCCCTCTGGTATTTCAGGAGCTTAAGGACAAGGGTGAGGTTATCCTGCGAACCTTGCCCGAGGGCCTTCCCTTTTCTTTAGGGGAGGGTCGTCTGATTATCAACCCCGGGGGAGTGGGACAACCCAGGGACGGTGACCCCCGCGCAGGCTACGCCATCTATAATGATTCCCAGAAGTGTATCGTTCATTATCGAGTGCCCTATGACATCGCCTCCACTCAGCAGAAGATGGAGAGAGCGGGGTTACCCTCCCTCCTCATCGAGCGGCTAAGCTATGGGAGGTAGCGATAATGGCCTTACCGATGTTGCCATGTTATTTGAGCTCCTAGCTTTCGATGACATAATCTTCCCAAGGTTAAATTACCTAAGTAGGAAGTAACCTTGAAAAAACTATTTCGAAATAGCTCTCTTCTTGCCCTTGCCTTGGCCGCAACCCTCTCCATGACCAGCTGTGGCCAACAACAGCCGGCTCCGGTGTGCCCACCTTCTACAGTTGAACCAGCCATTGAACTGATTGTTGAACCGGCCCTTGCACGAATACAGAGTGTGTCATCGCAGGAAAAGAAGCGAGCTGATCTGAAGTATCTGGCCGAAGAGATGCCAAAGCGCCATAGCAACATATATTTTTGTACCTCCAAGGAAGACTTTGAGCGCGCCGTCAGCCGGCTTGACAGCCAAATCCCTTACTTGACCGATAATCAGATCATTGTGGAGCTCATGAAGATCGTCGCCATGACAAGTGCCCAAGGGAGAGACGGCCATACTAGGCTCTCTCCCCTCCAGGAAGCCACCGGTTTCCGCATCTATCCGCTGCGTCTATACCTGTTCAGTGACGGGCTGTTTGTAACAGATGCACTGGAGAAATACCAGGACAGCGTCGGTGCGCGGGTGGTGGGAGTCGGCAACACCGATGTTGATGAAGCCTATGAAGCCTTGGACCCGCTGATATCTCGTGATAATGCCATGACTGTTAAAGGCAATATAGCCGTTTACTTTTTAATACCTGAAGTGCTTCATGCCTTAGGCATCATCGACAGCGTCGATGATGGAGAATTCCTGTTTGAGGATGTCAATGGCGAACGTTTTGCGATGAATCTTGCGCCAATACAGGTAGAAGATTACCTGAGTTGGGTTGGGCATATCCCCCTAACCGGGTCGGAGCCCTTATACTTGAGTAATATTCAGGAAAATTTCTGGCTCAAATTTCTTGAGGACTCAAACACCTTATATATTCAATACAATGCCGTAGCGAGCTCGACTCAATCTATAGAAAGCATTTTGGGATTTACCCACCGAATTGACGAATTCGTCAACGCTAACGAGGTGGATCGAGTGGTCGTAGATCTTCGTCATAATCACGGCGGCGATCGCCGCAACTATTTGCCGCTGCTGCACGTGTTGAGCGAGAACGAAGTGATTAATCAACGCGGTAAGCTATTTATCATCATCGGGCGAGGAACCTTTTCAGCCGCCGTAAACTTCACCACCGATATGGAGCGCAATACCAATACCCTCTTTGTGGGTGAGCCAACCGGAGGCGCCCCCAATCAATCTGGGGTCCTTAAATTCTTGATTCTGCCTAATTCTAACCTCGTAGTGAATATCGGGTCTTGGTACTGGCAGGAAAGCGGTGCCAATGATGACCGCCTCTGGATTGCACCGGATATCCCTGTTGAGTTATCCTCTGAGGATTATTTTGCTAATCGTGATCCAGTGATGAAGGCAATACTTGATTATAAAGAATAACATGAAGAATAATGAAGAGGCTCAGCCAACCGTCGTGACTCAAGAGTCGATGGGTGAAACCCAACGCGAAAGAATGGGATAAAGGATTTTTACTCAAGTCTGTTTATGGAGGTCTGCAAAGCCATTATGGACACGCTGAATGTAGGCTATAGCTATTCTCCCTGGCCCCTTACCGAGGCCAGAAGACGACCTATTGAGAATATCTCTCCTAGAATTAAAATCAAGGACATCTCTGAGCTGGTCGATGCTGAATCACGGCTGACGAAGGAGCTCCGCGGTTCGTCTCAAACTGAGGAGGTTAAGGCTGAACTCAGCGCCGCATTGGCCGATGTAGAGGTGTTGTACTGTGGCGATTCACCCGATAAGCTCCTGTCAAGAGCCCCCAAACTCAGGTGGCTGCAGTGTATCTGGGATGGCGTAGACACAACGGTGGCTCCGGAGGTCATCCAAAGCCATGTTGTGGTTACCAACGCCAAGGGCTCAGCCTCCATCGCCATAGCCGAGTGGGTATTAACGGTAATGGTCATGTTCTCCAAGCGTATCCCTGCCTATTTTGCCGATAAGGTAAACAGGAAATGGGACCCCAGGCCTGATCATACCTATGAGCTTGGAGGCAAAACGGTGGGGATCGTTGGAATGGGTGACATAGGAAAGGAGGTAGCCAGGTTGGCCAAGGCCTATTATATGCGAGTCCTGGCTACCAGGCGTTCCGCAGTAGTCAGGCAGGTATCGGTAGGGGATGTGGATGAGCTTCTGCCCCTTGGTGACCTGCCTTATCTTCTTTCAGAGAGCGATTTTGTAGTGCTTTGTGTACCCCTGAATAGGGAGACGAGCAAAATGATAGGGGAGAGGGAGCTAAAGCTCATGAGACCCACAGCCTATTTAATCAATATAGCACGGGGTGGGGTCATTGAAGAGCCGGTCCTTATCAAGGCCTTACAAGAGGGATGGATAGCTGGGGCGGCTTTGGATGTCTTTTCAACCGAACCCCTTCCCTCTGAAAGCGAGATATGGAATTTGCCCAACGTGATCTTCACTCCCCATATCTCAGGAGAGACCAACCTGTACGTGAAGCGAATGGATGCCATCTTCTGCGAAAACCTGCGGAGGTACGTAGCGGGCGAAGAGCTGAATAATGTAGTGGACAAGAACCTGGGATATCCGTTGCCGAAAGGATGAGCCCTATTTTCCCCTGACTAACCTATTATAAGTAATTAAGGCCTTCCTGAAATCCCTTTGGCACGTATCGGGCTTTCTGGTATAATCTAGTGGCAAAATCTAGCAGGAGGTGATCTCTATGCCTACAATAAGAGTGGAATGGTTCGAAGGGAGGACCCAGGCTCAGAAGGCGGAGCTGGCCAGAGCCATCACCGAAGCCGTGGTCACCATCGCTAACACCACTCCCGAGGCTGTCAACATTATCCTTACCGATATACCCAAGTCCAACTGGGCACACGCGGGTAAACTGATGGAACCCGTTAAAGCGGAATAGCCTCGCATCATCCAAGAAAGAGGCCTCTTTCCTCGATGGTTCTTTAAAGCAGTGATAAATTGCTTTGAAAAGTATAGGAGTCTACGCATGGGCCGCTAGCTCAATTGGTAGAGCAACGGACTCTTAATCCGTAGGTTACAGGTTCGAGTCCTGTGCGGCCTACTTTAAATATCAAAAGGGCTCAGTCACATGAAAAATAATGGGAGCTAAACTCACGGATTTGGCTTTTAGTTTTATCCTGGACAAGAAATTACTGGGAAGAACGCCTCGAACAATAGAGGATTACAAAGAGAGGCTGGAGCATTTTCTGAGGTTCTGCCAGTGGCAGGAATCCCCAAATGATGCCCGGCTCATCCAGCCCAACCACATTAGGGCTGGTGATTTAAGGTTATGGTTTTTCATCCGGCGAGGCTAAGAAGAAAATGCATAAAAACATAGCCCTAGGAGTGGGAGCTGGTTTGCTTTTTATCGTTTTGGCGTGTGAGCGGGAGCGTTCACCTGAGGAGGCTGCCGTCCACTATGAAGTGGGCTATGAGTTTTATCAACGAGAAATGTGTCGTGAAGCTATCGTTGAATTCGATAAAGTTGTCGACCTAGACCCTGATTTGATCGATGTATATGACAAGCGAGGCGAATGTCATGTATCGTTGGGCGAATATGCTAAGGCGATAGACGACTTTGACGAATATATCGGCCGCACTGACCCCGATCACAACTCCTATGTCGATAGAGCATGGGCCTATATCGGATTAAACCAATGTAACAAAGCAGTTGAGGACTTCAACAGGGCACTCAATATTTACCCGAAGGATGAGGATTCCTTATTAGGTCGAGCTGTAGCTTATACCTGTCTCGAGCTAAATGTTCTTGCTGAGCAAGATATAAACAACCTTGGGCAACAATACGAGCAATCTTTTGTGGACGAGTTGATTAAAACAGCAAAGAAGGGTGATGGGGGCGCTATTGTAGAAAAGCTGATTCAAGATGAATAAATACAAAGGGTTACAGGTTCGAGTCCTGTGCGGCCTACCATTTAATAGGCCGAGGTCTAGGCGAGTTCTCATCAAGGGATCCATGGATACATTCTTCGGGAGGCTGATGTATGACCGAGACGCAGTATGACGTGAT
>JAZGDP010000214.1:0-6527 GCA_036477885.1 Dehalococcoidia bacterium | reverse complement strand
TTTTTACAAAACACTCTCTTCACCTCTCTTGCCCCGCCCCGTGGGGGGGGGGGCCCCCCAAAGAATGCGTCAAAACCTGCGCTATCTCAAAGCTATGTCTTTTGTAGAATAGCTAAGCAGATTTGACGCCAAACACCTATCTATTTCTTCCCTCCCCAGCCGTTCGGCTGAGCTCACGACGAAGCCCACCCCTTGCGTCTCATTAAGTAAAAGTTCCCTTTTAGCAAGGAGATAAACCGCTAGCCTCTTAGGCAGGCGCCCGGGGGCGGGTGGGTGGGACAACTACGCCAAAAGATGAGTTAGTTTCACAGATACACCTTTTTAATAGTAGATTTGTGTATTCCCCACTGAACGCTCACGTCTTCTTTCCCTCCCAAACCCACCCCTGATCGCTATACTTAATAGCGACTTGGCCAGTAGGCAACTTTGGTTATCGAAAGAGAAGGAGCTAAGAAAGAATTCTCAAAGCAAATTGGGTGTAACGGTGAACGGCTTACTTAGCCAGGATCTCCTCCAAAATTGTCCGGGCTGCGCCTTTGTCCAGGGGCTCGTTGTTGTTGCCGCATTTGGGCGACTGAATACAACTGGGGCAACCGTCCTCGCAGGGGCACTCGATGATGGTCTTAAGGGTGGCCTCCCAAAGCTCCTCCATGAGCTCATATCCCTTCTCAGTTATGCCTATCCCTCCGGGGTGGCCATCGTAGATAAAGACCTGGGGCCTTCCCGTATCGGGGTGGATGGGGGTGGAGAGGCCGCCGATATCGTTACGGTCGCATAAAGCAAAGAGGGGGAGCATTCCGATGGCGGCATGTTCGGCAGCGTGGAGACCCCCAGGCAGGTCCAGATCTGCCCGGCGGAGCTTATTTAATACCTCCTCCGGTATATCAAACCATAAAGCCACGGTAGGGAATACCTGAGGCGGCAGGTCCAGCACCTCCTGACTTATCACCTCCTCCGTTATCTGAGCCTTCCTTTTGAATCCCACCACCTCATTAGAGACCTCCACCTCTCCCAGATATGCCTTAGTCCTCCCCACCCTCTTCTCCTCTTTTATCCTCTGGATTCGGATATCGGTGGTGTCCATGGTCTGGGTGTAATAGGATACGTCGGTCGGCTTGGCGTGGGCTATGCGCCCCTCTATATCCAGCTCAGTGATGAGATAGGAATCTCCCTGGTGAAGGTAAATGGCGCCTGGATGAATCTGATAAAAAGCGGTGGCCGATTCCACCGTTTCCAGAACCGCTCCCCGCTCATCGTCGATGATGACATAGTTCTCGGGGGAGGTGGAGCGGATGTTCACATCCTCGGCGGGGTAGGTCGAGTCGGGGGTAAGGTACCACCGCCCCTCCCTTCCCCTGAGGAGGCCCTCTTTCTCCAGTTGGGCCACCAACTCCTCGAATTCACCGTCGAACAGCTCCCCGTCACGATGGCTGAGGGGCCATTCATAGGCAGCGCATAAAAGATGGGGCTTGAGGATATAGGGGTTGCCCGATGAAGTAAGGGCGTACTCATGGGGTTTGCCGAAAAAGGTCTCGGGATGACGCATGTAATACTGGTCCAGGGGGTTGCTGACTCCGATAAGAAGACTCAAAGAGCGGTGCCCCCGCCTTCCACTGCGGCCCGCCTGTTGCCAGGCACTGGCGATGCTGCCGGGATAGCCCGTTAAAACGGTGGCATCCAGATCCCCTATGTCTATGCCCAGCTCCAGGGCGTTGGTGGCAGTCACACCCAGAAGGCGTCCCTCGAAAAGCCCCCGCTCGATCTCCCTTCTATCCTCGGGCAGATAGCCAGCGCGGTAAGGCTTAATGCGGGAGGCCAAGGCTGGGGAACTCTCAGCAAAGTGATCTCTAGCATATACATAGATTAGCTCGGTGAGGCGGCGCGTCCGGGCGAAGGTGAGGGTGCGAACCCCTCGCCCCACCAGCTCGGTGAAAAGGAAGGTAGCCTCGGTGTTGGCGCTGCGCCGCGCCTTCTTGGCCTCGTCGATAATGGGCGGGTTCCAGAATACAAAATCCTTGCCACCGTAGGGAGAGCCATCCTCTTGAACCACATCGAAGGGCAGGCCTACCAAGGCCTCGGCCAGCTCCCGAGGGTTGGCTATTGTGGCGGTGGAGAGGATGAACAGGGGAGCACTTCCATAGAAAGAACATATCCGCCTCAGCCTACGGATTACATTGGCTACATGGGAGCCGAACACGCCTCTGTACACATGAGCCTCGTCCAGCACCACATACCTCAATCTCCTGAGGAACTTAGACCACTGGCGGTGATTAGGAAGGATGCCCAGGTGAAGCATATCCGGATTGGTGAGCACTATTTGAGCCGATCTCCTGATCTCTCCCCGCTCCTCGTAAGGAGTATCCCCATCGAAGGTGGCTATCCGTACAGAATGGAGGTCCTTTTCGCCCTCCGTTAGAGCTCTCAAGCCCCGTAACTGGTCCTGGGCCAATGCCTTGGTGGGAAAGAGATAGAGGGCTCGAGAGGGCTTCTCCTTCAGAACGGCATCTAGGACGGGGACATTGTAAATTAGGCTCTTGCCACTGGCAGCGGCGGTGGCCGTTATCACATTGCCTCCCCTCCTAATGACGTTGATGGCCTCGGCTTGATGGCTGAATAATGGAAGAAGCTCTGCCCTACTCAGGAATTCCGCCAGGGTGGGGTGAAGGGGATCCTGAAGCTCTCCATAGCGGGCCATCCTAGGAGGTATATCCTCTAAATGAACTATCTGGTCCTTATAGGAAGGCAAACGGCGTAGGTAATCTAAAAAGGCAGCGGTATCCACAAATCAACCCCAAATCTTTATTGCAGGTTCCCCAGTCCCCAGCCGAGTTTTTACAGGTCGTGAATTATCTCCACCTCGTAATCCAACAGCTCCGCATCGCCCTTTATGCTCTCGATGAAGTTCACCACCTTAGACATGACCTCATTGAGATGCCGAGTGTCGTTACTAACACAAGCTAACCCCAGGGTCATCAATTGCCAAAGCTGATGGTCCTCCACCTCGGCCACAGAGATGTTGAACTTGTTTCTGAGCCTATCTTTAATGGATCTGAGAACCTGCCTCTTCCCTTTGAGGGACCTGTTGCCGGGGAGGCGAAGCTTTACCTTGCACACTCCAATTTTCATACTAACATCATCCCCCGCACCTGAATTTACAAAAAGGGTGAATCCTTCACACTACTAAGATTATACCTACGATGGTGGCTGCTATGCCTATTACGGTACCCAGGTTTATTCGTTCCTTGAGAAAGAGAAAGGACAGGGGTATCAGGAATACGGGAGAGGAGTTGAGGAGGATTACCGATGTGGCAGCGCCGCCCGATTGTATGGCGTTAAGGAACAAGAGGCTACTTAAGCCATACATCAGTATCCCCGCTACCGCACCCAGTAAGAGGGGCGTCAACGGAAGACCTTTGCCTTGGGCTATCCTAACTTTAGGCTCACGGAAATGAGCAGTAGGAGCATTCATCGAGGAGACCTCCTCCCTTGGAGGGGCCGAGGCCCCTGCTAAAGTTGTCTCTATTCGCTTATCTGAGCCACGATAATACACATCCTCTTCCACCGCCGTTATCATCGGCAGCTCCTTGAGGAGCTTGCTCAAAGGGGTGGCGGCGGGCACCTCCAACGTTAGCTCCAGTCCCTTCCTCGGGGAACCAGAGACACCCTTGTATACAAGCCCCTTCATATTAGATAGCGCCCTCTCCAACTGCTGGAAGCGAACCATATCGACGGGAGGGGCTACATATAACTGTACCCTACCTTCATAAAGGGCATCCTCAATCCTTCCGGGACCGTCAGATAGCTCGGCCTCTGCCCCAGGAATGGAATAAGAGCGCTCCTCACCAAGATCAAGGGCTGAGGCCATACGATGAGCGATCATAGGCAGAATCACAAAGGTGGTAAAGGATACCCTAAGGGTGACGGCTATCATGAGGTCGATATCCCGTAGGCCAATATCCAACAACACCACCCCTAAGCCGAAGGACATCCCCGATACCACCAGCCAAGCCGCGGCTCTTAGACCAATCCCCGGGGTGAACCATCTCCGCGTGCCCTCGGTGGCCTGAGAGATACTCAATATATAAACCCCTGATACTACCACTAGGCCTCCAAGAAAGATGTTCAACCCTATGCTCTCGCCCAGAAAAAGGACTGCTGCAGCCACAGCGAAGAGAGTCCATAGAGCGCTGCCCATAGCGAATGCTTTATTGGCGTCCACAGACTTTAGGAATTTGAGGTAGGCAATGTCTCCCAATCCCAAATTGGTAAAAGCCGAGGCTATAAGGATTAGGGCCGGATATAGTGAAACCTCGGGCACGCTGCTGGCTTTGCCTGATAGGAAAAAGACTAAGAGAATAAAAAGGGCACCAAAGGGGACTCGCAACGCCATCTGAGAAAGGGCGTTGAATTTCTTGGTCAAATATTTGTCGATGACCGTCCCCCCAGCGATGGTGAGGGCAGCTAAAAGAGCGCTTATTTCACCTGAGGGCATAATCTGCTACTGCTTCGTTCCTTTTCGGGGGACACCTAGTGAAAGTTTTAGCATACAAATTATACTTGAGAGGATGCCTATATGTCTATCCTGAAAAAGGCCCTCCAAGACCAGCGCTATACTGTAGTGATTATATCTATGATGGTCGCTATTATGGCCTGCTACGGAGTTCCAAGTCCCGTGAAACCTGGCAGATAATATAGGCCAGGCTAATAGAGAATGCAACCTCTGCGCCCCTTCCTAAAAACAGTCCCTCACAAACCCCCTATTGACTTATGGTGTACGAGTCGTAAAATTAGGGGCACTATAAGAGAATTTTTCACAATCTAGTTGACGTCCCCTTTCAAGGGGCATTACAATTAGACCGGCGATGTGTGGAATTCAGTGATTATGTAACGCAGATTTCCTTGAGGTCTAATAGGAGGTAAAGCAAGGAGGACCCATTTAAATGATTAATGTGATACCAGAGGTTGTCATCCTTCGTTTGCCTCAGTATGTACGCGCCTTAACCCAATTGAATAGAGAGGGGATAGATGTAATCAGCTCTCAAGAACTGGGAGAGCTGCTGCAAATCACCCCTGCCCAGATAAGAAAGGACCTCAGTTACTTTGGAAGATTTGGCAAACAAGGCAGGGGCTATAATGTTAGATATCTTTTAATGGAGCTACGTCACATTCTAGGCCTGGACAGGGAATGGAGCGCCGCCCTAGTGGGCGTGGGTCGCTTGGGCAAGGCTATCATAAGCTATCCCGGCTTCGCCCCTGAGGGCTTTAAAGTGGTAGCCGCTTTTGACATAGATCCCCAGCAAGTGGGAAAGAGGCTAGACTCTTTAGAGGTTCAAGATATGTCCAAGCTAGACAAAACCGTCAAGAAGCGGGGGATTCAGATTGGTATTGTTGCCGTGCCGGCTAGCCAGGCCCAGGATGTAATAGATAAATTAGTGGCGGCGGGAGTTAAAGCGATCCTTAATTACGCCCCCATATCCCCCCAGGTATCCAGCAATGTCCGAGTCCGCAGTATCGACCCCGTTTTATCCCTGCAAACCATGACCTTTTACCTGAAGTCCCTCAGTCCAGCCTCCAGCGAGAAGAGGGAACGGAGGTAGCCCCCTATCCACCTGCCCCCCGTTGTCCGGGTGTCAAGCCGCCTCCTCGCTTTCTGCGCTGGGCTATCTTGAGACGGATGGTAGAGCGCCTCAGAGCCGCTTGAACTCGCTCCAGGTCCATGTCCGCCTGCCGGGATTTCAACCCCTCCTCGGCTCGCTTCCTTCCTTCCTCAGCGCGAGCGATATCTATCTCCTCGGCCCGCTCCGCTGCATCGGCCAGCACCGTGACTTTATGGGGAAGCACCTCCAGGAAGCCGCCGGTTACCGCCATGGAGATCTCATCTCCCTCTTTCTTTATCCTTAGCTCCCCGGGCTGGAGGGTGGTGAGGAGGGGAGCATGGCGGGGTAGAATACCCAACTGCCCCTCTATGCCGGGTGCGATGACCATATTAACATCGTCGGAATAGACTATCCGCTCCGCCGTTACTATCTCCAGTCTTAACGTTGCCATGATTTAGATTCCACGAGGTTGGACTTTCTCAAAAAAGTCATATTGTCTCAGATATTTCATTCTAAATTCAGCTTTGTTTGTGGCAAAAAGGTAAAACGCATTTCGAAGCTCTTTCGCCGTACTTAACGGTACGGCGTTATTTCTTATAAGGTACGTATTTCCTGCCGGATTCTCCTGGCGCTGCTTATAATTAATTACCCAGACAGGCTTTCGCTGCCTTATACACTCTTTTCCTGCCTCAATAGTTCCGCCCTTTTCTCCAGCCTCCACGACTACCAGGCCATGTGACATGTAGCATATGGTCTTGTTTCTTTCCATAGCCGCCGCTTTATTCCACACTAGATTAGGGGCATATTGAGAAATAACGAGTAATCTACTGAATAAGTTGTCTATATCTTTATAAACAGTGCGGATACTGAATCTGAGTATACCTTCGGACAGAACTGCTATAGTCTTACCTCCTTTAGCAAGAGCCCCTA
>JAZGDP010000213.1:0-9908 GCA_036477885.1 Dehalococcoidia bacterium | reverse complement strand
CATCGTAACCAATAACCATGTAGTAGAGGGAGCCGACGAGATAACAGTAAGCCTGCCAGACGACCGAGTCTATGAGGCCACCATTGTGGGACGGGATCCCTTAACCGATCTGGCGGTCATTAAGATCGAGGAGGTGGACTTGCCCATCATACCCTTTGGAAACTCTGGGGACCTTCAGCCTGGAGAGTTTGTTATAGCTATAGGAAACGCCCTGGGCTTAGAGGGAGGGCCCACCGTTACGGTGGGAGTGGTCAGCGCCCTGGGGCGGTCTATAAGGATACCCTCGGGGGCGACCCTGCAGGACTTGATTCAGACCGATGCAGCTATCAATCCAGGAAACAGCGGAGGGCCACTGATCAACTTGAAGGGGGAAGTTATAGGCATCAACACCGCCATAGCTAACCCCGACCAGGCTCAAGGCATCGGCTTCGCCATCAGCACCCCCACAATTATTCCCATAATAGCCGACTTGGTGGAGAATGGGAGGGTGGTGAGGGCGCAGTTGGGCATCCTGGGTCAGACTCTCAACCCCATTTTAGCCCAGCGTCTAGGGCTTCCCCCGGAGACCTCAGGAGTGCTGACCACCGACATATCAAGAGGAAGCGGAGCGGATGAAGCGGGCATACGGTCAGGGGATGTGATCATAAGATTTGAAGACGATGAAATCTCCACTATCCCTGAACTGCAGTACAACATCTGGGCACGCCCGGTGGGGGATACGGTGGAGGTTACCATTCTCCGCAATGGCGAGGAGATGACCTTGACGGCTATTTTAGGGGAGAGGCCACCGGAATCTTAGTATCCCACCCTCCTTACCCCTAAAATAATCTCCGTTTCCCCCAGTTTGTGAGTCTCGACGTAAGCCCCAGTCTCGGGAGCGCCTTCCACCAACTGCTGGGAGAGGGTCTCTTGCTGAATATAGGAGGCGAAATTCTTTATACATCGGCGAATTCTCTCATCGCCCTGATAATAGGTGATGATGTGATCGGCCACGTCGAAGCCTGCCGAGCGCCGCATGGTTTGAAGTCGATGTACCAGCTCCCTGGCCAGCCCCTCCTCGGCCAGCTCAGGGCTGATCTCCGTTGTCACCGCCACCAGGTATTCTCCTTCCTCGACCACTGAGTATCCGGGCTTATCCAATGTAGTCACCAATATCTCCTCAGGGGATAGGATGTAGCCCTCCAGCGGAACCTCCTTCCCTCTGCGAACCGAAGCGGCAACCTCCCCAGGATTCATCTCGCTAAGCAACCGAGCTATTTTAGCCATATCCTTGCCGTACTTAGGGCCCAAAAGGGCCTGATTCGGGGTGATGCGATAATCTATCAATCCTCTCTCCTGGCTTACGAAAGCTAAACCCTTCACGTTGAGCTCATCCATCACTTGATGCGATAGCCTTTCTAAAGCCTCCTGCTGCTTCTTAGACCTCATCTTCACCAGCACCTTTTCCAGGGGCTGGCGTATCCTGATGCCGGCCTTGCTTCGAGCGGCTCTACCCAGGCTGGAGACCTTCATAACCAGGCGAGCGGAGGTCTCCAGATGGGGATCCAACTTGGCTGTATCTACCACGGGATAGGAGGCCAGGTGCACGCTCTCTGGGGCATCGGGATAGAAGGGGACCACCAGGTTTCTATACATCTCGTCGGCGACGAAGGGGGTGAAGGGGGCCAGAACCTTAGACAGGACCACCAGGCATTGGTAGAGGGTGCTATAGGCCGAGAGCTTATCCTCGTCGTTCTCGCTCTTCCAGAAGCGCCGTCGGCTTCTGCGGACGTACCAGTTGGATAGATCGTCCACGAATCTCTCAATTCGCCTGGCGGCATCGGTGGGGTTGTAATCATCCAGGAAGCGAGTTACCTCTTGGATGAGGTGGTTCATCTCGGATAGGATCCATCTATCCAGGTCGGAGGAGGGAGTCGGCTCACCTGTGGAGGATGGATCGAATTTGTCGATGTTGGCGTAGGTGACGAAGAAGGAGTAGGTGTTCCATAGAGTCAAGAGGAACTTGCGTACCGCCTCCTCCACCAGCTCGGCGGAGAAGCGGCGGGCATTTCCCGGCGGCGAGGCGCTGAACAGATACCATCTCAGGGCGTCGGCCCCGTGGGCGTCGATGACCGTCCAGGGGTCTACCACGTTGCCCTTGGACTTGCTCATCTTCTCCCCGGCGCTATCCAGAATGAGACCAAGGCATATGACGTTCTTGTAGGAGGGGCCATCGAAGAGGAGAGTGGATACGGCATGGAGGCTGTAGAACCATCCCCGGGTCTGGTCCACTGCCTCACATATATAGTCGGCGGGGAAGCGTCCGTCCTCCAGCAAGGAGCTATTTTCGAAGGGGTAGTGCCACTGGGCTAAGGGCATGGCCCCCGAGTCGAACCAGACATCCATCACCTCTGGGATACGCCGCATGGTGCCGCCGCACTCGCTACAACGGAAGGTTATCTCATCCACAAAGGGCTTATGCAAGTCCAGGGCATCGCTCAGGCCCGTTACGCCTTCCTTCCCTCGGAGCTCCTCCAGGCCACCTATACATTCATAGCTTACGCAGGACCTGTCCTCGCATCCCCAGATGGGAATGGGGGTGCCCCAGTATCTCTCTCGGGAGATGGCCCAGTCCACGTTGTTCCTCAGCCAATCGCCGAAGCGGCCCCACTTGATGTATCCGGGATACCAGTTGATCTTGTCGTTGGCCTTAAGCAGGTTCTCCTTTATCTCCGTGGTTCTTATATACCAGCAGCTCTTGGCGTAATAGATGAGAGGAGTGCTACAGCGCCAGCAGAAGGGATAGGTATGAGATATGGTCTCTCTTCGGAGCAGCAGACCCCTGGACTCCAGATCTTTCATGATCTCCTCATCTGCGTCCTTGACGAACATGCCCTGGCCGGGAAGGTTTCCAATGATCTTGCCTTCCAGGTTAACGTTCTGAACGAAGTATAAATCGTTGGCCTTTCCCGCCTCGTAGTCGTCGGCGCCGAAGGCCGGGGCTATATGGACTATGCCTGTCCCTTCCTCCAAAGAGACGAAGTCGCCAGTTATCACAGGATAGGTGAGAGGAGGTGTGTAGCTAAAGGTAAGATCTGCCCTCCTATCACCCTTCCCAAACTCCTCCACCCACACTTCGCGTTTGAAAGGATCGTAAAGGGCCTCATAGCGAAGTCCCACCAGCTCGTTGCCCTTGAAGGTGGTTACCCGTTCATACTCGCTGGTAATGGTGCTATCCAGAAGGGAGGCGGCCAGGATTAGCCTTTCGCCACCGCCCTTATCCTTTCCAACCTCTACCAGGGCATATTCGGCGTCCTGGGCCACCGCCAGAGCGGTGTTGCCGGGGAGGGTCCAGGGGGTGGTGGTCCAGGCCAGGAAATAGACGGGAATGGGTGAACTAGATATGGATTCCTTGGTTTTTGGGTGTTTTTGTGCTGACCTCGGGTCTAACTTAAACTTGACATATACAGCCACATCGGGGGTGTTCTCCTGATAGCCCAGGGCCACCTCGTGGTCGCTGAGGGAGGTAACGCAGCGAGGACAGTGCCAGATGGACCTTCTATCCTGGTATATAAGCCCCCGGTCCCACAACTGCTTGATGATCCACCAGCAGCTCTCTATATAGGGGTTCTCAAAGGTCACATAGGCGTTGCTCATATCTATCCAGAAGGCGATACGATCGGTGAGCTCCTCCCACTCCTTCACATAGCGCATCACGCTCTGACGACAGCGCTGGTTGAACCGGTCCACCCCATAGGATTCGATCTCAGGCTTAGTGGATATGCCCAGCTCCTTCTCCACCTCCAGCTCCACCGGCAGGCCGTGGGTATCCCATCCGCCCTTTCTGGGGGCGCAGTATCCCTTCATGGTCTTGTAGCGGGGGATGATGTCCTTGATGACTCGGGACAGGACGTGGTGAATTCCCGGGCTGGCGTTGGCGGTGGGAGGGCCTTCGTAGAGCATGAAGAGGGGAGCATCCCGGCGCTCCTCAACGCTGCGCTGGAAGATGCGCTTCTCCTTCCAGAAGCGGAGGGTCTCCTCCTCCATCTGGGGCAAGTTTATCTTGCTGGGCACCGATTTAAACATGGCGTCAACTACAATAAAAGAGATCCGTCCCCCTTTAGGGACGGACATTACTTTGGGTTCCGCGATACCACCCTAATTCTCCGATTTCTCGGAGCCCTCAATTTAGGCACGCTATCATGCCCCGCCCCTGTAACGGAGGGCGAATCCGGCCAAGTCTACTAGGGTTAGGCATCTAAACTACCCGTTCGGTTGGCGGCTCGGGAGGGATTTTCGAAAGGGAGCGTCGCATCTGCTTCCACCATTCGACAGGCTCATGGCACCACCATGCCAGGCTCATGATCTGCCGTACCAGACTCGCTGGGCGAGCTATCCCTTTCTACTCTTCTCCGTCGTAGCCTTTACGCGATACATTAGGTTATCACAAGGTGAATTAGATTGTCAACGACATGTAACCTGAGGGTGGGTCAAAACCGTCCTCTTACCCCGTGTTCAGATAGGGGTGCAATTCACTAGACAGTACTTCCGATAGCTATCACCCCCTATTTGCGGGACTTTTGACTCACCCTAAACTATCGAAAAATTGTGTGGACGTGATATACTTACTTTAAGTAGAGATAATAAGGGGGTTGTCCAAATGGTTACAAGGTTAGAGAAAGGGGGTGAAAGAGGATGGACTGATAGCTTGGAGCGCCAAGAGGGAAGAACTTTGAACATTATGAAGGACGTTAGTCATGAAAACTTTGAAGCTCAATTTTACAATTCGCGAAGACATAGCTGCGGCCTTGAAGGATCGTGTCAGCAAACGCAGGCGCAGCGCTTTCGTAGCCACAGCCATTCAGGACAAGCTGAACCAACTTGAACAAGAACAGCTTAGACAAGCCCTTATAGAGGGTTACCTGGCAAGGCGAGAAGAAGATGTGGAGATCAACAGGGAGTGGGAGAGGCCCACTCTGGAGGGGTGGGGACGATGACATAGGCAGGAGGTTACTATGGTTCAGCCCAAGGTGGAGCGAGTCGCTGAGGAAAATTTCCCGCGATATGGAGACATTTACGAAGTGAATCTTGACCCCGTCGTTGGGGCTGAAATTGGTAAGAGCCGACCCGCACTAATCGTTTCCAACGACATCAACAATGAGTATTCGGAGACCGTCACAGTGCTTCCCATTACCGGACAACCTGCCAAGAAACAGTATCCGTTCGAAGTTCCCCTTTCCAAAGGGATTGCGGGTCTCACTGTAGATTCTCGGGTAAAGGCCAATCAGATTCGAACAGTGGACAAGCGTCGGTTGGTCAGCTTCAGAGGGTCATTGGCATCCCAATACCTCGCTCAAGTAGAGAAAGCGCTGAAAATCCACCTCAATCTGAAATAAGGGGATAAGTGCACTCGCACATAGCAGCGGTCTCTGGTGCCGCTTTTTCTTTCGTCCAACTCAGACTTGCCCCCTGCGCATGTGGACCGTTGCGCCAGCAGCCCTTGACAAAGCCAAAGCTGACGTTGTTTTTAAACAGTTTCTGTGATAAAGTATCCCCGCTTTTAGAAAGCAGCGCTATTCAGCAAAAAGCATGAAGCTGAGCAGCATGTAGAAGAATCGAGAATTGATGAAGAGTAGTACTCCCAAAAAGGAACGCCTCTGTCCTCCGGCCAGAATACGGGTGGTGCGCCACTAACTTAGCAAGAAGCCGTGTTTTAGGGGGTCCTCTGGGTCCACCACAAACTGATGCATGGCTGTTATGTATGCCCTTCCGGTGATCTCGGGAATCACCGCCGGATAATCGCCCACCTGGGTCTCGCCGACTATTTTGCCTCGAAAGAGGGTGCCTATGAAGCTTTCGTGGACAAACTCCTCATTCAGCTTTAGCTTTCCTTTGGCGTGGAGATCGGCCAACCTGGCGCAGGTCCCAGTGCCGCAGGGAGAGCGATCGATGCTGGAGGGCGGCATGACCACCACGTTTTTCAAGGTGGCCTCTGGATGGGTTGGCGGGCCATAGAACTGAACCATCGCCGTTCCCCCGAAAAAGAGCTGCTCTCCCTCTGATATGATGGGATGTTTGATCTCCACCTGTTTCATGACATCCTCCCTGATGCTGTTTCCATATTCGATGATCTTGTTCAGCTCCCCCGCTTTCAGTGTAAGGCCCACATCCTCGGCGGAGACGAGGATATAGTACATGCCCCCATAGGCTATATCCACGCTCAGGGCTCCAAATCGAGAGGTTTTTAATTTGACATCCCGCAAATAGGAGAAGGCCGGGACATTCCGTACGGTAACCTCCTTGGCCCTGCCATCTTCGACCCGCACTCGGGCCTGGACTACTCCAGCCAGGGTATCGAGGGTTATTTCGGTAGTAGGCTCACGGACATGGACCATGTCTGTCTCCACTAAAACGGTGGAGAGAGCGATGATACAATGCCCGCACATGGGGACATAACCCTGAGGCTCGAGGATAACAGCCCCCACATCGGCCCCCGGAGTCGTAGGGGATGTAAGGATAGCCGCACACATGCCGCTGTGCCCCCTCGGTTCGTAGAGTAGCATAGTCCTCATATAGTCCATATGCTCTTTTAGATATTGAACTTTTTCAGAGATGGAGTTTCCTGGAATACTAGGAAACCCTCCCGTAATCACTCTTAAAGGACATCCTTCGGCGTGGGCCTCCACCGAGGTGACCATATTGGAGAACTTCATCTAAAGACCTCCGTAGTTCTTCGGCCAAAGGTTTCAAAGAACATTTGGTAGCTTCATAGTTTTATAAATACCTTATCATTCCTTCCCACCCGCCCGCCCAAAAAGCGCCAGGGGGCGGAGCCCTCTGAAAACCCCCAGCGCTTGGAAGGGAATAACAACATAGCACTAGCCGACTAGGGCGACTGTCCATATGTAAAGAGATTTATGCAATCAAGCACTAACTATATCAAAGGAGATTAGGGTTCAGGCCCTTTTCTCCCATGCGTTCCTCTATCTGCTTACGAGTGGGTATGCCCTCTACTCCCTGCCCTTCAACGGCGAGGCTGGCGGCGCAGTTGGCAAAACAGGCTGCCTCTAATGGATCTTTGTGCTCATAGTAATGGATCAGGTAAGCGGCGGCAAACACATCCCCCGCTCCTGTTATGTCCGTTACCTTGGCGGGGAAGGCCGGGGAATCATTCCAACTCCCTCGCCAATGGACTCTAGCCCCCCTATCACCCTGGGTTACCACCAGAAGGGGAACCTGGGCAGCGTAACCCTCTATAAGGGCTTCGTCTCCAGACGCATCCTCGTGGGAGAAAAAGAGCACATCTATGCTGGATAGAAACAGGGGAGCCTCTTGCCAGGGGGTGGGATAAACCCTCCCATCCTCCCCCCAGCGCCGCATCCATCCTTGAGCGCTTATCCCGACGACAGCTTGATGAAAGGCTTGAATCATCTTCGGCTCCACCTCCCCTGCCACGGGGCCCAGCAGCACTAGGGGAGCGTTCAGCCAGGATAAAGGGATATGACTAGGCTCCAGGGATGAGGCCGCCGATCTTATATATTGATCTCTGCCCACCGGCGTATATATATTCTCGAAGACAGTAGTAACGGGGGAAGGGACCAACTCTATCTCTATGTTTTCACAAAGAGGTGATATGTCCAGGTCAGGGCTTGCACTGGTGAGTAAGGCCACCGTCAACCCCAGCTTAGCTGCGGTCAGGCAAGCGTAGGTGGCGGTGCCCCCCGCCCTGACTCCCCCTTCCACCAGGTCTTTGGTAACGTGGCCCACCACCACCAGATCGGGAGCCATGGATTAGCCCTCCCTCACTGCTTCTTGGGCAAGATGGTCACCTTGCGGTGGTTTCCCTCGCCCATGCTCTGGGTAGTTACATCGGGGTGTTCCGCCAAGGCGAGATGGATTATCCGTCGGTCGCTAGGACTCATGGGCTCCAATATAAATGTGCGTCTCGATGTCTTCACCCGCTCGGCTATTCGTAGAGCCAGGGCTTGGAGGGATTCTTGGCGTCGCTGCCTATACCCCTCCACGTCTACCATGATGGATACCCTATTCTTCAAGCGGTGACTGACCATGAAGTTGACCAGAAACTGCAAGGCGGAGAGGGTCTCGCCTCGCCGACCTATGAGTAGCCCCGTATCCTCCCCCTGAATATCCAGGGCCAGGGAAGTGGGAGAGAATTTCCTTTGCCTCTCGGCCATCTCCCGCAGATGAACGACAACGGAGACATCCAGGGCTTTAATAATCGTTTCCAGAATCTTCCGGGCTAGGGCAGCCTCCTCTGGTATGCGATGCAGAGGAGTAACTCTAATCCTGGCGGGCTCACTACCTATGCCCAGGATACCGGATTTGCCCTCGCTAACGACGACGATGTCTACTTCTTCTCTGCCTACGTCTAGCTGTTTTAGCGCGATCTCTATGGCCTCTTCCACTGTCTTCGCGCTCATCTCTAGTTCCTGCATCCTCCTCTAACTCCTCTGCTGGCTCGGACGAGGGGGCCTGAACCGTTACCCCTGTAGTTGTGATAGCGGTGGGGGCAGGTCTGAAGGCTCCCCAACCCGTAACCCTATATTGAAATGCGATACCTATGAGATTGGACACCACCCAGTAAAGGGCCAGCCCGCTGGGAAATTGAAACGTAAACATGCCAAACATGATGGGCATCATCCACTGCATCATGCGATTCATACTAGCCTGGCTGGAGCCGGCAGCGGGGGCACCGGTGGTGCTCATCCTCTGTAAGACCCACATTGAGCCTCCCACCAGCACCGGCATCACTATGCGGGCGGGGTCGGTCTCTCCCAGGTCCAGCCATAGGAAACCCCTGTTTAGGGGCACTGCCTCATGAACCCCAGGCAGCCAGGAATAAAGTTTCTGAGAGAAGTCCACAAGGCCTTCTGGGTTAGAGGGCAGGGCCTGAAGGATGGCCCGATACAGCCCAATCCAGATAGGGAGCTGAATAATAGTAGGCCCCAGGCATCCTATGGGATTGATCCCCTCCTCTTTATAGAGGCGCATGGTCTCCTGGGAGATCCTTTGTCTGTCCCCCTTGAATTTCTTCTGGAGCTCCTGGACCTTGGGTTGCAGGCCCATCATGGCCCTGGTGGACCGCAGCTGCCTCATGGTCAAGGGTAGGATTAAAATCCTTATGATAATAGTGAAGGCGATGATGGCCAGACCGAAGTTGTTGCCCAATATGTTATAGAGGAAGACTAGACTGTTGAGCAGCGGCCTTAAAAATATCTCGTTAAATATCGTTCCTATAGCTTCCAATATATCCTTCCTCTACTGAGAGATGCTGTTCCTCCAAACCTCGCTCCCTTGAGAGCTCAGGGCGAAAAGGGTGTCATCTACGGTGCTCACGTATATTCTTTGCCCATCGGTGCTGAGGGGAGCAAGAATACGAGCCCCCGCATCGAACTCCCACCTCTTCTGGCCGGTGACGGAATCCAAGGCGTAGACCTTGCCATCTCGAGAGCCTACCACTACTAGATTCTCGATCAAGACTGCTTTGGAGCGGATACCCTGTTCAGCCTGGAAGCTCCATATGAGCCCTCCGGTGTTGATGTTCAGGGCATAGATTTTGCCATCCAGGGAGCCTACATATAAGGAATCACGGAAGTCGTCCAGCAAGGCCTGGGCCCAGAACCAGTTTTCCGCCTCGAAGGCCCATATACGCTGGCCGTTGGCGGCGTTAATGGCATAAAACTTCTTATCGAAGGAGCCCACATATACTATGCCATTGGCAACTATGGGGGTGGAGGCGATGGCTCCCCCTGCTTTGAACAACTCCCTGGGTCCTCCTCCATCTTCCCGCAGAGCCATGAGGCTGCCATCCATGGTGCCGAAGTAAACCACACCGTCCACCACCGCTGGGGTCGACCAGATCTCAGCCCCGATGTCATGGGATCGCCGCTGTCCGCCCGTCTCGGCAT
>JAZGDP010000212.1:0-3395 GCA_036477885.1 Dehalococcoidia bacterium | reverse complement strand
CCTTGAGCCGCTTGCCTAAAAGGCGGACGCCTCTTTCTCTCAAAAAGAGTCGATATTTAAGAAGGCATAAGGGGTGGGCTAGGGAGGGAAAAAAGACATAGGGATAAACGGTGTTCAAGGATTGCTTTTTCTAAGAGGGCGTGTCTTTGAGTCAAGCTGAACTTTAACGTGTTCATCTCAACCGCCCGCCTGCACCAAAAATTCATCCCTTGCTGTCTGTGTCTAAGGGTTTATGTTAGAATGCACTGAGCCAATAGACTAGATGAGCCCATCGAGAAAGGGATAAAAGTATGAAAACGCCGACTTATCTCTATTTTCCCCTGGAAGAATACCAGGAAAGGCTGCAGCAATTAAGGACTCGTATGGAGGCAAAGGGTGTGGATGTAATGCTCATCCACACCCCTGAGAACCTCTACTATATGAGCGGGTACCAAACTCCGGGTTATTATTGGTATCAGACCCTAGCAGTTCCACTGGATAAAGAGCCCGTCTTCATTACCCGCCTTATCGAGGACAGCAACGTCCAGGCCCTCTCATGGGTGGAGGATAGTCGGCCCTATGAAGATAGCGATGATTGGGTAGCCAAGACTAAAGACGCTTTGGTGGATTTGGGTATGGCCGATAAGCGCATCGGCGTGGAGAAGGAGAGTTGGTTCCTGACCGTGGGAGATTATGAACGTCTGTGTGCGACGATGCCCTCAGCCCAGTGGGTAGACTGTTCGGGCCTAGTGGAGCAGGGCAGGATGATCAAATCACCCCAGGAGATCGAATATATGAGGCAGGCGGCTGAGGCCGCTGAAGCAGGCATGCGAGCAGGCATCGAGGCGTGTAGGGTGGGGGCTACAGAGAATGAGGTGGCAGCAGAGATACACAGTGTACAGATAAAGACGGGAAGCGAATACACTGGATTGCCTATCTTTATCAGTGCTGGACCTAGATCGGCTCTGGCCCATGCCACCTGGTATCGCCAGGAGCTACAGCCAGGGTGGACGGTGTTTCTGGAGATCCCCGGTTGCATTCATCGTTATCATGCCGCCATGATGCGGTGTGTCTATTTAGGGGAACCTACTGAGCTGCTGCTCAAGGCTGCCGAGGTGATGGCCACTGCCTTGGAGAAGACCATAACCTACATAAAACCTGGAGTTAGCGCTGAGGAGGCTTACGAAGTTTGTCGTCGTACCATCGATGATTCCAGCATAGGAGTCAAGCTGGCCCAGCGAGCCGCCTACTCCATCGGCATCGGCTTTGCACCCGATTGGGGTGAGGGCTACATCATCAGCATGAAAAAGGGGGAGAAGCGTCCCTTGCAGAAGGGAATGACCTTCCATCTCATTCCCTTAGTATTTCTAAAGGGGATTGCCGCTATAGGTGTAACCGAAACCATTCTAGTTACGGAGAACGGCTGCGAATCTCTCACCCCCAACGTGGAGCGCAGACTCTTCGCTAAATAGGTAGATAGTGCTGTCGGGCTGCATGATACCGAGGATTGTCCCAGCGAAAGGTATCCGGATTGCAGCCTAGCTCCACCGCCAACCAGTAGGTGAAGAGCTGAAGGGGCACCAGATATATTATGGGCGAAAGGGGTTCTTGCACCGGCGGCATGGCGAGGAGATCGTCTGCTATGGAAGAGAGTCCCGCATCTTCTTTTTGAGCAATGGCAAGAACCTTGGCGCCGATCTCTTTGGCTGCCTTAGCTATATCTTTAGCTCGCTTTTCCCCGGCCCCAGGTGGAGCTATCAATGTTACTAGAAACCCGGGTCCAGTGGCTACGAAGGGGCCGTGGAGATAGTACTCAATCTGAAATCCCTCGGTGACGGTATAATTGGCCTCCTTCATCTTCAGGGCGGCCTCGTAGGCTGTAGCGATGTTGGGCCCCCATCCGAGGAAATGGAACCACTTCTCATCCCGGTATCGCTGCGCCACCCTCCGTACCTGTGGCTCTACATCCAGGGTCTCCTCGACCCACTGGGGCAATTTCTGGAGCGATTTCGAAAGCTCCTTTGCCTCGGGCTGCCCCGCTGTCGCCCCCACCTCCGCCGCCAGCATCATCAGGGCTGTCATGGCGGTGGTGTGGCTGATGGTAAAGGCAGCGGATTTCTCTTGGGGACAGGTACGAATCACACTGTCGGCTAAATCTTCCCTGGCGGCGGAGTCCTGGCCCGTTACGACTGCCGTCACCGCACCCCGCTTCTTAGACAGAGCCAGCGCCTGGGCTGATACCTGCTTAGACCCTCGATGGCTCATTACAATAACCAAAGCCTCATCGTTCAATGGAGGTGGGTGGGCACAGAACTCAAAGGAGTTCCAGGCTTGGGCCTCCTCTCGATCAGCGACGGTTCGCAGAAGATATTCTCCTACCAGACTGGCGTGCCAGGACGTGCCTATACCCACTATGTAGACCCTCTTCGCCTTGACCAGGCGCTCCCCCAGATTGTGCACCGCCTCTTGCTGGGAGTCCAGCACCCGGGCGATGGCCTTTGGCTGACCGAGGATAGCATCGTGCATATGATATGGATGGGTGGTGCGTGAGGGTTTTTGGGTGGTCATTATCGTCTCCTGTCAAATAGTGCTAGCTCGTAGATAACCTTGGCTTTTACCTTCATGACGCCTGGTTTTTCAGTGTAGAGCAGCGGAGGGGGCAGAGGCCCTTTCGTTCACTAAGCGGTCTTCACGGAATCTGGAAAGGGCAAAGGGGGCGATCAGCTCGGGGGTTTTCCCTGTAGCGATAAGCTCCGCTATGTGCTTTGCCGCTGCCGGGGCTGCCTTGAATCCCCAGGTGCCCCACCCACAGTTGAGGATGAAGCCTTTTACATCGGGCACCTCACCTATTATGGGTGCGTAATCCGGCGGCATGTCACAAAGCCCTGCCCACTGCCTGAGGATGCACACCTCCTTGAGGAAAGGGAATAGCTCCAGGGTATGAGCGGCCAGAGTCTCCAGAGTTCTTAAAGTGGATCTTTGACTATAGGTGGGATATGGGTCTACTGCACCGCCGATGACTATCTCTCCTCTATCGGTCTGGTATACGTAGACGTGTAAGTTGGCCGAGGAGATGGTCTTGTCCAAAAATGGCTTCAGAGACTCGGTGACGCAGGCCTGCAGGGGATGGGTTACGATGGGAAGATCCAGGTCCACCATCTTGGCAATAGTGGAGCACCACCCCGCCGTGGCATTGACTACGATGTCGGTCTTGATCTGATGTCCGTTGGTATGAATCCCGACCACACGACCATTCTCCACCCTGATGCCTGTTACCTCGGTATGAGTATGAATTTCGGCTCCCAATCTATCGGCGGCTCTGCCGTAGCCCCACACCACAGCGTCGTGGCGAATCACCCCTCCGGGAGGGTGGTAGAGGGCTGCCAGAACGGGGAAGTCCTTGTTCTGCCTGATGT
>JAZGDP010000211.1:0-6095 GCA_036477885.1 Dehalococcoidia bacterium | reverse complement strand
TCGGTGGTGGGGACCCCCCACTCCTGTCGATTCTCGAAGGTATAGAACAATCCAAACTCCATGGCCTTGCCCTCCTTTACACAGGAGAGTGAGTTAGTTCAGATTATAGCTAGCCTCCCACCCCCCTATCAACCCTTCGCAGGGCTCCCCTCTATGGGCTAACGGATATTCCTACTTGGCTAGGCCCCCTCCTTAAATCGATAGCCCACGTTGCGCACCGTCTCGATAAAGGAATGGTCTATGTCCTCTATCTTGCTGCGCAGCCTTCTTACATGAACATCCACGGTGCGAGTGCCGCCGAAGAAATCGTAGCCCCAAACTCTGTTTAACAAGGTCTCCCTGGTATATACTTTGCCGGGGTTGGTCATTAGAAACCGTAGAAGTTCGTATTCCTTAAAGGTGAGAAAGACCTGGCGCTTCCCCAACCAGACTTTATACCTTGATAGGTCGATCATCAGATCCCCGCAGCGCAAGATTTCTCGGCCATCTACGCTGGAGAGATGCCCCAGAGCCTTTCGAGCTCGCGTTATTACCTCTACAGGGCTGTAAGGGCAGAGGATGAAATCGTCCACTCCAGGAGTAAAGTCATAGCTGTTAACTTTCTCCAGAGGAATGAGGGCGATAACAGAGGTCAGCCGGGATTCCTTGCACCTGGCCACCAGGGCACGAGCCTCCACCCCATCCAAAGGTAGCGATGCCGTATCCCAGAATACCAGGTCTGCTTGGCTGTTCAGGCCGGAGGACATCACCTCTTCCAGGTTTGAGGTCAGGGATACATCATGCCCCTCGCCGACGAGGGTAGACCTCAACTTCCCTACCTCGTCCCGTTCCTGAGCCAGTATCACGATTCGGCTCACAGCCGTCTCCCTTCAGGGCAAGTATATCATGAAATCTGGAAATCTCTAAAGGAGTATGGATGCGAAACCCTTGAAATGTCCGGCAAGGAGGCGGTGCACTACCACCAGATCTTGCCTTCCAGGTCCTCCTTGAGATCGCCCAAGGACTTGGTCCAGAGGTCGGTGCTAAGGTATTTCCAGCCACCATCGGCCAGCAGACAAACTATGTTGCCCTTATCCATTTTTCGGGCAACCCTTTGAGCGGAGTACACCACCGAGCCTGAGGATATGCCAGCGAATAAGCTCTCCTTCTCGGTGAGCTCCCGAGCCACTCTAAAGGCATCCTTGGAATCCACAATAATCTGGCTATCCAGTAGGGAGAGGTCTAGGATGGGAGGTATAAAGCCGGCCTCCAGGCTGCGTAGGCCCTGGATCAAGTCCTCTGGATGGGGGACCACCGAGACTATCTTAGTCTCTTGATTATGTTCCTTAAGCCGTCGTCCCACCCCCATGAGAGTACCCCCCGTCCCCAGGCCGGCAATGAAGATATCCACCTGGCGCAGGTCTGCCAGGATCTCCACAGCCGTAGTCTCATAGTGAGCCCGAGGGTTAGCCTGGTTACCGTACTGGTAGGGCATGAAGTATCGCTCATCCCTGGCCATCTCCCGTGCCACCTCAATGGAGCCGTTGGTCCCTTTGGCACCATCGGAGTAATGGATCTCCGCCCCGTAGATTCGAAGAAGCTGAGCCCTCTCTTTACTGACGTTCTCCGGCATAATCACCTCCAGGCGATAGCCTTTAAGGCGGGCCACCATGGCTAAAGAGATGCCGGTGTTTCCGCTGGTAGGCTCCAGGATAATCCTATCCTTAGTAAGTTCCCCCGAGGCCTCGGCCTCCTCGATCATGTATTTAGCTATGCGATCCTTGAGGCTTCCCGTGGGGTTCTGCCCTTCCAGCTTGGCGTAGATCCTCACCGAATCCTTGGGACTCATGTGGGGAAGCTCTACCAAAGGGGTATTGCCAATGATATCGAGGACGCTTTTGCCCCTCATCTCCTATATAGCCTTCCTTTCCCCTAGACCAGTCTCTCTATTATCCGGCAGTTACAGGGACGCCGCAGAAAGCCTCATAGTCGACAAGCTCGGTTATAGTTGGATTATCGCCACAAACAGGGCAATTGGCATCTCGCTTTAAACGGACCTCCCGAAACTCCATGGCTAGGGCATCGAAAAGAAGCAGGCGGCCTGCCAGAGAGTCTCCCAGTCCCAGGATAAGCTTAATGGTCTCGATGGCTTGGATGGTGCCGATGATCCCGGGCAACACGCCCAGAACTCCAGCCTCGGCACAATTAGGCACCAGTCCCGGCGGTGGAGGGGTGGGGAATAGACAGCGGTAGCAGCCCTTCCCAGGGAGGAATACCGTAGCCTGTCCCTCGAATAGGAAGATGCTGCCATGAACGTTGGGTTTGCCTGCCATAAAACAGGCATCATTGATCAGGTATCGAGTGGGGAAGTTATCGCTACCATCCAAAATAATGTCATAATTATCGATGAGCTCCATGATGTTTTCTGAGGAGAGTTGCACTGGATGTTGAATCACCTTAACATCGGGATTGATATCGTAGATAGATTCGGAGGCGGATTCTACTTTGAGGCGGCCCAGGTCGTGGCCGTGATGAAGGATCTGTCGCTGGAGATTGCTCAGGTCCACCTGGTCAAAGTCCACAATACCTAAAGTGCCCACACCCGCCGCCGCCAGATAAAGGGCCGCCGGAGAACCCAAGCCTCCGGCCCCCACCAGAAGGACCCTGGCATCCAACAGCTTCCGCTGACCCTTGCCCCCTATCTGGGGCATGATGATGTGTCTGCTGTATCGTTTAACCTGCTCCGCTGTAAAGCTTGAAGAGACCGCCATCTTTATTCCACCTCCGCTAAGCTGTAATTAAAGGATAGATTTGAAAAAGGGCCCACAAAAGCCCCTTTGAGCGTGTCTTTTTTCACTAGTCTATGCAATTATAACACGCAGGAGCTTATTCTGCAATGGCTGTAGCTATGGCTGGTAGCCCCTCCACCGAACTTGTAATTAAAGGATTAATTTTGTAAACTCTAAACAGCCGTGGATTCACATCAAAACAGGGGAACAAAGTCATGGAAAGAATAGAGTTAAAGGCTCAACCCAGGGAAATACTGGGTAAAAAGGTGAGATTTCTGAGGCAAAAGGGTCTAACCCCGGCTAACCTGTATGGCCCAAAGATCCAATCCTTACCCCTGCAGGTAGACACGGCATCTGTAAAGGGGGCACTGAACCGAGGGGGTAGAAACGCCCTGATATCTCTAAAGGTAGACGGCCAGGCTGACCCCTATGTGACCGTTGTACGTGATATTCAAAGGGACCCTAAGAGGGGCTCTCTGCTGCATGTGGATTTTCTCCTGGTGGATATCACCGAAAGGATGCACTCAGAGGTGCCCTTGATCTTGATAGGGCAGGCTCCCGCGGAAAAAACCTACGGGGGCGTCATCTATCAAAGCCTTAATGCCCTGACGGTCGAGGGCTTGCCCCTGGACCTACCCAAGACCATCGAGGTGGACACGTCCCACCTGGACAATATAGAAGATGAAATTCGCGTCTCCTCCCTGACTGTGCCGCCGAACATCACTGTTCTCACCGACCCCGACCAGCTGGTGGTTAAGGTGCATGCTCCTAGGGTCGAGGTGGAGGAGGTAGAAGAGGTGGCTGAGGAGGAAGAGGCGCCAGTGGAAGGGGAGGAAGCAGAGGCTAAGGCAGAGGAACCCACCGAGGACACGCAGGAGCAGGGGCAAGAATAAGGTAGCCTTATTAAAGATTTCTTGACCATATTAGGATGGCAACACGCTTCCTATGAAGTCTCGGTGGCCTTGGATAAACTCATTAGCGAACATGGCTCGTCTTCCCTCGAGCTGAACCCGAAGAAGCCCCAGAATGCCCTTTCCCGTTCCGACACCGGCCGACATCTCCTTGGGGCGATGTCTTTCCCCTTCCCCAACTATAGGCAATCGGATTACTTCTCCAACTTTAAGCTCGCCGGATGATAGAATGGGTGTTGCTTCCAATATCCTGAGAGACCTTCCCTTCCAAATAGTGCTGCTCACGGGCCAGGGATTATAGGTCCTCACCTGCCTCCAGATCTCCTCGGCAGAGAGGCGCCAATTTATCTCCCCATCCCCTTTAACAATGAGCTTGCTGAAACTGGCCGTTTCCTCGTCCTGAGGGCGTGGCTGAACCTCCCCAGCCAACCACTTAGGCAGGGTCTCCAACAGTAATGCAGCACCCTTTTCAGCCAAGACACCAGTCAAGCTCCCGGTCGTGTCTATTGGAGAGATGGGATGGGAGGCCTGAGCCAATATGGGACCGCTATCCATGCCGGCATCCATAAGCATGATGGAAACCCCAGCAACCTCGTCTCCGGCAAGAATGGCCGAGGCTATAGGTGATGGCCCTCTATGCTTGGGAAGCAGGGAGGGATGCACATTTATGCAGCCCCTGACAGGTATAGCCAATACCTCTTGAGGCAATATCTTGCCATAGGCAACCACAACGATTACATCGGGGCTTAAGTCCGAGATCTCCTCCAAGATGTCGGGACTTTTCAACGAAGTAGGCTGATACACCCTCAGACGCCGCTCCAGGGCGAATCTCTTCACTGGGGAAGGCAAAGTCCTTAGATCCCTTCCTCCGGGTTTATCAGGCTGGGTAATAACCCCCGCCACCTTATAGGCAGCCTCTAAGAGACCTGATAAAGCCGGAAGGGCAAAGTCTGGGGTACCCACGAAAACAACTCGACATCCCTTCATTTCCCCAGATTTTCCCCCAGCTTTAACCTATGAAAAGTTGCCCCAAAATCCATTTTCCTAACCATTGACAGAGAAAAACCGAGGCCTGTTATTCTTTAACATGTTTTCCCGACCATTCTCTAAGTTTTAAACATTCTAATCTTTGTTACATAAATATCGGATTTAGCTAAGCTCAGCGTCTACACATTAGCTTATCATACCTTCATGGCCTTGAAGGAGGGAGGGCAATGGCCTACAAGGCTGCCAGGGAGATCTGGGAAGCCGCTTTGGGAGAGTTACAGGTAGACCTACAGCGCCACAATTACAACACCTACCTGAAAAATACCGTCGGCCTGGACTTCCAAGAAAACACCTTTTTGGTGGGGACCTCCACCCCTTTTGCTGCAGAATGGCTTAGCGAACGGCTGCGGACAAGGGTAGAAAAGGTGCTGTTGAACATCACAAAGCGTTCTTGGGACATCCAGTTCAAGGTTTTCCACCAGGCAACCTCTGATAGGGAGTCCCCAGGCCCTTTACTAGGCAAAGACTCACAGCAAGGCGACAATCACAATCCCCAAAAGCCATCTTGGTCCACCCTCAACGGCTCCGGTACTCGATGCCGTTTAAATCCCAGGTATACCTTTGAAACCTTCATTGTAGGCAGTTCCAATAGATTAGCCCATGCTGCAGCTTTTGGAGTAGTGGAAAACCTACAGGACAGCTATAACCCCCTCTTTATTTTTGCCAACGTAGGGTTAGGAAAGACTCACCTGCTTCATGCCATAGGAAATATGGCTCAATCACGCCATCTTCAAGTTCTCTACGTTAGCACTGAGCAGTTCACCAATGACTTCATCTCCGCCCTTCAAGGAAAAAAGAGCGATGAGTTTAGAAGTAAATATAGAAGCGTAGATATATTGCTTATGGATGATATACACTTCCTCAGCGGCAAAGAGCAAACCCAAGAGGTTTTCTTTCATACCTTTAATCACTTGCATGCCGCCGATAAACACATAGTTATGACCAGCGATCGCCATCCTAAGGCAATGGATTTACTGGAAGATAGATTGGTGTCCCGCTTCCAGGGAGGCCTTACGGTGGATATACAGCCACCAGATATAGAGACCCGGCTTGCTATCCTCAAGGACAAAGCAGTGTATCGAGGGATAGAACTCACTGATGAGATCTACGAATTCTTAGCCAGTAAGGTCCAAGAAAACATTCGAGAGCTTGAGGGAGTATTCAATACAGTTATAGCTCTTGCCAAGGTTCAAAACAGGCCCATCTCCCTAGAGATGGCAAAAAACATCATCGCTCAATATCCTTCTATCTCCAAAAGAAAGCCAACACCCGAGCAGATAATAGATGCCGTTGCCCAATACTACTCCCTCCCTCCCGATGCTCTAAAAGGCAAAAAGCGAGATAGGGAGATAACTCAACCCCGGCACAT
>JAZGDP010000210.1:0-2393 GCA_036477885.1 Dehalococcoidia bacterium | reverse complement strand
TTTCCGAAGGTGCCCTTTTGGAAAGTAACGGTCCTTTTGGCCTATCCTCGGGCTGGCTGCTTTACTTGTGACCCACCACAAGACCTCTTCCCGGTGGTCCACCAACTTAAATTCCGCCTGTAGAGTTGGTGGAAGAATATATTCCGTAGATAGGGATTAAAGCTCTTCCAGGAGATATCTCTTTACCAGGCTCAGGGCAGCCTGGGCGGCACGCTCCTTGTTTGCCAATCTATCGCCGTTCCATCTATGCTCTTCGCAGGCCTCCACGCCGCTGGAAGTGGCGATTGCTATGAAGAAGGAGCCCACGGGCCGCTCCGGCGTGCCTCCTGTAGGGCCGGCAATTCCCGTAGCGGATACGCCTATATCCGTTGACATCAGCCTTCGAACCCCATGGGCCATCGCCAAGGCCACCTCTCTACTCACGGCACCCCTCTCTTTAAGAAGTGCCTCCGGCGCTCCGAGTACCCCTTGCTTTACTGAGTTGGCATAGGCAGTAACTCCCCCTATAAAGTATCGAGAGCTACCCGGTGCCTTGGTGAGCATATAGCCGATGAGTCCGGCGGTACAGGCCTCGGCCGCAGATATGGTCAAACGCCGGAGCTTGAGCAGCTGTGCTACTTCATCCTCGATCATTGTGTGCCTCCTTGGATCTTTTATGCCATCTGCTAGGCTTAAAGTACTATTGCTCTTTAGGCTCAGAAGCTCTATAATGTGTATGTGAGGGTTGTCACTATTGACATCATTCCCTCGAAGGTCTTTAATATTGAACTAATCTTAATATATGAAGTCGACCCTGGCCTAAGGACCGGGCGAGCGAGGTGGGCGAGTCAGGAGATTCGTCATGATTGATGTGATGACACAACCGGTAGACATTGGCAGCTATAAGAATTTCGTATCGCCGGAATTTTTTGAAACCCTCCTTTCCACAGGTGATAAGCTAAAGGGTCTCAGGGTGTGTCAGATTAACGCTACCGGCTCTGGGGGTGGTGTTGCCGAAATCCTGAGGACACTGATCCCCTTGATGAGAAGCGTAGGCTTAATCGCCGATTGGTATGTCCTTCCACCCGACGAGGAGTTTTTCCGGATAACCAAGACCATCCACAACCTTCTCCAAGGAAAAGAGGGCACCCTTTCCGATGGGGAGTTAAATTATTACCTAACCCATAATGAAAGGACAGCCCTGAAGCTGAAGGGGAAGGTAAGCCAATTCGATCTAATGGTGGTACACGACCCTCAACCCCTCCCCCTGTTATCTTTCTTAGGGAGATTACCTCTATCCCTGTGGGTGTGCCATCTAGATACCAGTTTCCCCAACATAGATATGGAGAAAAACCTGGTGCCTTTTATTAAACTTTATGATGGAGTGGTCTTCAGCCACGAAAACTATGTATTTGAGGGACTGGATTCCGGTATGGTGAGCATTGTTCCGCCGGCCATAGACCCCCTCTCTTCTAAAAATATGCCTATGTCGTTGTCCATGGCTAGAGGGATAGTAAGAGGGCTGGGCATAAACCCCCGGCACCCCCTCATCAGCCAGGCGTCTCGCTTCGATCCCTGGAAGGACCCCTGGGGTGTAATAGAGGCTTATCGCATAGCTAAGAAGGAGATCCCTGAGCTGCAACTGGCCCTATTGGGTGTGCTAAGCGCCAGCGACGATCCTGAAGCAGCGGAGGTGTTGAGAAGCGTAGAGCAATACGCTGGAGATGATCCAGACATCCACCTATTCTCCGACCCTCGGGTGATAAGGGATAGGGAGGTGAACGCCTTTCAAAGGGCGTCTCAGGTGATAGTGCAGAAGTCTATAAGGGAGGGTTTTGGCCTAAGCGTGGCGGAGGCGATGTGGAAGAGGAAACCAGTTGTAGGGGGGAACTGCGGAGGAATTGTGCGGCAGATTCGCGATGGTAAGAACGGCTTTTTGGTGGACAGCCCTCAGGAGTGCGCCGACAGAATAATTGCTCTGCTGAAGGATAGAAAGCTTGCCCTAAGGATTGGGCGAGCTGCCAAGAAGTCGGTGGTGGAGAGCTATCTTACGCCCCGGCTTTTGATGGATTATCTGGTGTTGTTTGCCCAGCTAGTTGATACCAAGGGCCTGGTCCCGGTGGCGAATCGGGGGAAGAGGGGATTCGAGCTGGGCGGCGGCGAGCTTCTGGCCACACCCTGATTTCCCCTCATCTTCTAAGGGAAGGACTTTTCTTCAATGCCAGCATCCTCTAGCACCTGATGGATAGAGGCTAATACTTGGCTGTTTTCCTTCAGGGAGAAGCTGTCCACGCTATACTCTGAATGTCCAGATATGCCATCAACCCCGCCCAACTCCACCAATTTTTGGATGATCTCCTGCTCTTCCTCTACCGTAGGAAGCAGGTTTTTCTTAGCCAACAGAGAAAGATAGC
>JAZGDP010000021.1:0-12653 GCA_036477885.1 Dehalococcoidia bacterium | reverse complement strand
GAGATGATGAGGCAGGAAGACCCACCACTCCAATCCTTCTTTCTCCTACTACAATACCCCCTCCCCAACCCACACCCGCACCAACCCCACAGCTTGTGTCGTTCCCGTTCACATGGGAGGAAGCCGGTAAGCTATTCGATGGAACGTATCTAAATGCTGTACAAATAACCGTACACGACTTTGTGTATGAGGGCCCTAGCCCACTGATAAAAGGTTACAGCCGGTATGTGGTGCATTATTCCGTGGAGTATCTTCTTTACAAGGAATGGTACGACTTCGATACGTATAGGGCCCTTGCCAGCATAGTCTTGGAAGTAAAGACGGATAAGGGGCATCTGTACGGGAGGAATAGCAGATCTATCGGGATCCACTATTTTGGGGACTTTCTGCCGGGAGAAAAACAGGAGGGTATATTGTCGTTTGATATTGCCGCAGACGAAAATCCGGTTGAGCTAAGACACTACGAAGCGGTGGGACAAGAGCTTCAAATAGCCTATGTCTGGCAGATTGACTTCATCCCAACGCCCACACCCATACAGACGCCCACCATAGCCCCTATTCCGACACCAACACCTACCCCAGTTCCCACCCCTTCTCCCACCCCCGTGCCCTTAGGCACTGTCATAATAGAGAACATCGACCTACAAGAAGAGATCGTGGTCATCGCCAATCTGGGCGATAGTCCCATCGAACTCACCGGATGGAGGTTAGTGAGCGAGGTAGGCAACCAGGATTTCGTATTCCCTGAGTTTACTTTAGGGCCCTCCCAGAGGGTGGAGATAACCAGCGGGCCCAACGCTCAGGATGACCCTCCCGGAAAGCTTCATTGGACGGGCAGATACATCTGGAATAACGAGGGGGATTCAGGTGCTCTATATGATGCCTCGGAGAGACTGATGTCCCGATTTACCCCTTAGAAGAGGCCTCTATAAATGGTAAAATGACCACAGTTGAGACCGTGGTAGCGGTAAGATAAACTATTAGGACATGAGGTAAGGGCAGAGAGATGCGTCTATCCAAGCTGTTCAGCAAGAGCCTGCACCAGGAGCCAGCGGAGGCAGAAACTGTAAGCCACCGCCTGCTCCTTAAGGCGGGCATGATATACCAGGTTGCCGCCGGGATATACAGCTATCTGCCCCTGGGGTGGAGAGCCTATCGCAAGATAGAGCAGATAATCCGGGAGGAGATGGACGCCGCTGGGGGCCAAGAGTTGATGATGCCTGTGTTACAACCTCTGGAGCTGTGGGAAGCCACGGGGCGCCGGCAGGCCTTTGGCCAGACCCTGTTCACCCTGCAAGATCGCAAGGAGCGGGAGCTTTGTCTGGGACCTACCCACGAGGAGATAGTGTCTATAATGACTCGCCAATTTGTGAAAAGCTACCGTGACCTGCCCATAATGATATATCAAATTCAGACCAAGTTCAGGGATGAGCCCCGCTCGAGAGGAGGACTACTCCGGGTGAGGGAGTTCGACATGAAGGACCTCTACAGCCTCGATGCCGATGAAGAGGGATTGGATATAAGCTATCAGAAGATGTATCAGGCTTACAAGAACGTCTATAGCCGTTGTGGCCTGTCCACCATAGTCGTCGAGGCGGATAGCGGTGCCATTGGCGGCAAGGACTCCCACGAGTTTATTCTTATAGCCGAGACCGGGGAGGACGAGGTCATCTATTGCGGCTCTTGTGATTACGTAGCCAATGCCGAGCGAGCTCAAAGTGTGAAGCCTCCTCAAGAAGCGGATCCCCTTCTCCCCATAGAGGAGGTGACTACCCCCGGCATTAAGACCATAGAGGCTCTAGCCCAGTTTCTCGACGTGCCCAAGAGCCGCACCCTGAAAGCGGTATTCTATTTAGCCGATGAGGAGGTGGTGTTCGTAACCATAAGGGGAGACCTGGAGGTAAACGAGGTGAAGCTGAAGAACGCCTTAAAGTGTGTGGAGCTGCGCTTGGCCACCCCGGAGGAGGTGGAGGCAGCGGGACTGGTGGCGGGCTCCGCCTCTCCAGTGGGACTGAAAGGCATTAAGTCGGTGGCCGATGATTCCATTACTGTAGGGTCTAACTTCGTGGGGGGAGCCAATAAGCCCGATACCCACCTTAAGAACGTGAATTACCCCAGAGACTTTCAGATAGACCTCCTCACAGACATCGCCTTAGCGGAGCCTGGACACGCCTGCTCTCGATGCGGCAAGGAGCTGCAGAGCACTCGGGGCATCGAGGTAGGGCATATCTTCAAGCTGGGTACTATATTCAGCGAGAAGCTGCAGGCCTTCTATCTGGACCCTCAAGGTGTGCAAAGGCCCATTGTCATGGGATGTTACGGCATAGGAGTGGGTCGCCTGCTAGCCGCTGCCATAGAACAGAATCACGATGATAAGGGCATTGTCTGGCCCCTGCCCATCGCTCCCTTCCACGTGCATATCTGCGCATTGAATATAAACCAGGGTGAGGTGGCGGAAGCCGCCGAAGCCCTCTATGCCGACCTCCAAGGAGCCGGTGTAGAAGTCCTTTTCGATGACAGGGACGAGTCCGCTGGGGTAAAATTCAACGATGCCGATCTCTTTGGCACGCCCCTTCGCTTAACCATCAGCCCTCGCACTCTAAGCTCCCAGAGTATGGAGGTGAAGAAACGGAAGGATGAGAAAGACTACCTAGTGCCCCTAAAGGATGCCGTAGAGACTACCAAAAAGATATTATCCAGCATAGCTACCCAAGGGTAGTAGCGCCTGCAGACACAAGGAGCTCGGGCTAATTCAAAAAAATCATTGCGGGCTTGCAGGATATCTCTTAGGGTGATATACTTAACACATAAATAGCGTCTGTTTAAGAAGTGGGTTGCTCCCACTTTTTTTTGAGTCGCAAGGAAAGGCTCTAGAAGGAGGTGGCGGCTTAAAATGAAGAGCGATTTTCTTATCGCCATAACTCATCTTGCGGCAGAGAGGAATCTGCCCAAGGAGGTGGTGCTAAGCGCCTTAGAAGCCGCACTGGTATCGGCATACAAGAAGGATAATCTCGCCACTTCTCAGAATATAACAGTAAGGATCCTACCCAACTCCGGCGAAGTGAAGGTCCTGACCCAAAAGACGGTGGTGGAGGAGCCCACCGACACGAGGAAAGAGCTGACCCTAGCTGAGGCCCAGGAGATTAAACAGGACGCCGTCCTCGGAGATACCATTGAAGTCGAGATCACCCCTCAATATGCCGGTAGGATCGCTGCCCAAACGGCAAAACAGGTAGTAATGCAGCGTCTTAGAGAAGCTGAGAGGGAGCTAGTTTACGAGGAGTATTCCGACAAAGAGGGAGATGCTGTCAACGGGGTGATTCATAGAACAGAACCTAAGCAGTTGATTGTCGACTTGGGTAGGACAGAGGCTATTCTGCCCCTAAGCGAATGCGTCCCCACCGAGCGCTACAGGATAGGCCAGCGTCTTAAAGTATACATCCTGGAAGTGCAACGAACCGGCAAGGGGCCTCAGGTGATAGTATCGAGAACCCATCGCGATCTACTACGCCGCATCTTTGAAATAGAGGTGCCAGAGATATATAACGGCACCGTGGAAATTAGATCTATAGCCAGGGAACCAGGCTATAGAAGCAAGGTAGCCGTCTCCGCTCGTCAGGAGGGAATAGACCCCGTGGGCTCCTGTGTGGGGCTTCGAGGGATAAGAATACAGAATATAGTCAATGAGCTTCGCGGGGAAAAGATAGACGTGGTCCAATGGGACAAGGATATCTCCACCTTCATTGCCAACTCCCTCAGCCCGGCTCAGGTGATGAAGGTAGAGGTCAACGAAGAAAAGATGGCTGCCGTTGTGGTGGTCCCAGATAAGCTGCTCTCCCTGGCCATAGGCAAAGAGGGACAGAACGCCCGGCTGGCCGCTAAGCTGACGGGTTGCCGCATCGATATTAAAAGCGCTAGTGAGGCGGAGGAGGAAAGGCTACAAAAAGGGGAAGAGGAGAAGGCCGCTCAGGTAGCCGTTGCGGAGGCGGGAGAGGAAGTTCCAAAGGAGGAAAAGGTAGAGGAGGAGGCTGTTGCCGAAGAAACGCCTTCGCAAGTAGAGGTGCCCATTGCAGAGGAAGCGGCTAAGGCTCCGACTCCGGCTGAGGAAGTTATGGAGCCAGAAACCCCGCCGGAGAAGCCGGAAGAAGAGCAAGTATCCATCTCAGAAGCCGTGCCTTCAGAGGGGGAGCCCATCGAGGTAGTATGGCCCACTGTGGAGCAGCCCAAAGAGAAGGGACCAGTCAGGTTCGCCGAGGAGATAGCTCCTTTAAAGGCTGCAAAAACCAAGACTAAATCCAAAAAAGGAAAGAAGGGCCAGCGGTTGGCGGAAAAGGAGGAGGTAACAAAAAGTAAGAAGGGACGCAAGCATTGGGAGGCGTCTCTGGAGGAAGACGACGACGGAGATGGCTAAGGTGCTTTGAGAGCTAGGATGGCTAAGATAAAGCCTGGTTATCTAAAGTCCCTACCCCAACGCACTTGTGTAGCCTGTCTTAAAACTGGTGCGAAACGAGAGTTGATACGCATAGTGCGCACCCCTCTGGGCACCATAGAGATAGATCCCACCGGCAAAAAGTCCGGGCGAGGCACTTACCTATGTAAAACATCCGATTGCTGGGAGACGGCGCTTAAAAAGAACCGCCTGGAGCACGCCCTAAAACTGCAATTGCCTCCCGAAAGTCGCTCACAGTTGCTAGAATACGGTATGAGGCTAACCTCCCATCCCTCAAATCAGGCAAGCGTATAAAAAAAGAGTTGGCCTAGAAAGCATCTATTGTTGGAATCATCAAGGGCATAGGGGAGCTTAAGGAGTTTATGAAATCTAAAGAGCCTCAAACTGATAAAAGCTTGAATGCAGAGGATTCGCCGGATGTGGAATCCGGTATTCCACCCATAGATGAAGAGGGCGACACCCATGGGCAAGTAGAGATACCCAGCACTCTTACGGTAAAGCAGCTTGCTGACACTCTAAATGTGAGTGCCGTGGATGTGATAAAGCAGCTCATGCGTGACGGTGTGATGGCTACCGTTAATCAGGTGCTGGACTATGAAACCGCAGCTATTATAGCCTCGGATTTTGGATATGAGGCTATGAAAGAGGCAAAGGCGGCAGAGGAGACCTCCTCAAAGGACACTCTTTCCGTTGAAGAAGAGGAAGAGAAGGAAGATCCCTCGGCCCTGAAAGCTCGTCCCCCTGTAGTCACCATCCTCGGTCACGTAGACCACGGCAAGACCACTCTTCTGGATAGGATTAGACAAAGCAATATACTAGCCACCGAAAAGGGAGGGATAACTCAGCACATAGGGGCTTACCAAGCAGAGGTAGATGGACAGAAAATCACCTTTCTGGACACCCCAGGGCACGAGGCTTTTACTGCCATGAGAGCGCGGGGGGCCAAGGTAACAGACATCGCCGTCATAGTAGTTGCTGCCGATGACGGAGTAATGCCTCAGACAGTGGAGGCCATAGACCATGTCCGAGCTGCAGGGGTGCCCATGATTGTAGCCATCAACAAGATAGATAAAGCCGATGCCAACGTGGAAAAGGTAAAGCAGCAGTTGGCCAACCAAAGTGTCCTAATCGAGGAATGGGGTGGGGATGTTATAAGTGCCCCCATCTCTGCCCTAACCGACGAGGGTATTCCAGGCCTACTGGAGAGCATCCTTCTGGTGGCTGAAGTGGCTGATCTCAAAGCGAACCCCCATCGCACTGCTATTGGAGTGGTCATAGAAGCCAAACTGGATACCAACAAGGGCTCTCTAGCCACTATCCTTCTCCAGACAGGTACCCTCAAGATAGGGGATAGCTTTGTAGTGGGGGACACATGGGGTAAAGTTAAAGCCATATATACCGATAAAGGCGAACGGGTGAAACAGGCTGGTCCCTCCATGCCGGTAGAGGTGATGGGATCAAATAGCGTACCCCAAGCGGGCGATATTTTGAAGGTGGTTTCCGACGAGCGAACGGCTAGGAGGCTAGCGGAGGAACTTCAGAGAAAAAGGGAGATGGAGGCCCAGCAACCTGCCAGGCCTTGGTCTATAGAGCAGGTCATGGCTGAAATTCGAACGGGAGAGGTCAAAGAGCTCAATATCATCCTGAAAACCGATGTCCAGGGCAGCATAGAGCCTTTAAAGGGCTCTATGGAACTACTGAATACTGAGGAAGCCAAGGTCAACGTAATTCACGCCGGTAGTGGCAGTGTCACGGAGAGCGATGTCCTCCTGGCCATGGCATCCCGCGGGATAATTATCGGATTTAACACTCGAACGGAGCCTGGGGCCCTGCGTTTCGCCGAATCGGAGGGAGTCGAGATTCACACCTACGACGTGATCTATGGCTTGGTGGAAGATGTAAAAAAAGCCCTGAAAGGTATCCTGGAACCTACTTATGCTGACGTTATCGAAGGCCGTGCCCAAGTGAGGGCCATATTCTCGGTGAGAAAAAGTGGAAAGGTGGCGGGGGTCTATGTGACCGAGGGGAAGATAACTCGAAACTCCCTGGTGCGCATCCTGCGAAACGGTGAGAGCATCCATCAGTCCAAAGTAAGCAGCCTTAGACACTTAAAAGATGATGTTCGAGAGCTAGCAGCGGGATTCGAAGGGGGCATAGGCATCGAGGGCTATAGCGATTTTCAAGAGGAAGACATCATCGAGGCCTATAGGAGGGAAACATCCAACGAATAGACCCTTTAAAAGCCCCTCACCACTGTTTCCCCAGTGGCATTCAATAACGGGAGAGAAAGCTGTATGACACGACGCACCGAGAGAGTCAACGATCTACTTCGGGAGGAGTTGAGCGATTTGCTACATCGCCAGGTGAAGGATCCCAGGCTTCAGTCCCTGGTGACCATTACAGAGGTAGTCATCTCCTCGGACTTGAGACATGCTAAAGTATTCTTCAGCGTCATGGGCTCTACAGAGGACGCCCAGAGAGCCTTGGAAGGCTTAAGAGTAGCTACACCCTTTCTGAAGAAAGGGCTAAGGACGCGTCTCTCCTTAAGATATGTCCCTGAACTGACCTTCTATATAGATGACTCCCTGGAACGAGGCGAGCATCTTTCACGGCTCATAGATAAGGCCATTTCAGCCAATCAGTAAAACCCCCTAAAAGAGCATTGAGCATCGACGGTATTCTAAACGTCTACAAGCCCCCTGGCAGCACATCTTTCGAAATAGTCCGTTTAGTTAAAGGCTTAAGCCACCAGAGAAAAGTGGGGCATGCAGGCACCCTAGACCCCAGCGCCAGGGGCGTGCTGCCTATCTGTTTGGGGCAGGGAACCAAAGTAACCGAATTCCTGGCAGAGGCAAGAAAGATATATCGTGCTGAAGTAGAGCTAGGAGTATCCACCGATACCTACGATACCGAAGGTAAGATAACTCATAGAGCAGACCCCTCAGGCATATCCCTGAAGCAGGTAGAAGAAGCCCTCTCTTCCTTCCGAGGTCCCATTGAACAGACCCCACCCATGTACAGCGCTCTAAAATACCGAGGTAAAAGACTCTATGAGCTGGCCAGAGCAGGTATCACGGTAGAGCGGGAAAAGCGCCGCACACATATATTCAGGCTGGAGATAGTCCAATGGTCTCCTCCCTTCATTATCATGGAAGTGGAATGTGGCCGAGGTACTTACATTCGCTCCTTGGCCCATGATCTGGGCCAAAAATTGGGCTGTGGAGCTCATCTACGTGCCTTGGAGCGTTTAAAAAGCGGCCCCTTTGATTCCAAAGATGCCCTCACCCTTACCCAGTTGCAAGAGGCCTTCAAGGAAAACCGTTGGTTGGATCTTTTATACACCCTAGATTTCGTCTTGATGCACTATAAAGCCGTTATTCTAGATGAGGAGTTAGAAAGGAAAATTCAACACGGTCAACCCTTAAAAATGTTGTGGGAATACCCAGGGGCTACTTATGAAGAGAAACCTACATCCATAGGCGATGCCATCGAAGACCCTTATAGGTATCGAGCTTACTCGGTGGATGGTCGCTTCTTAGCGGTGTTGACGCTAAATAGAGAGAAGGGGCTCTTACAACCCTATAAACTCTTCAGAAAAGGTTAATTTCACCAAAATATAGGGGAAAAGGGCTTGACATTCATTATAGCTATGCTTATAGTCTAGGCAACAAATATAGCTAAAGCTGGAAAAGGAGGTGAATCCGGTGGAAGCGTACTGTTTCAAGTGCAGGGCTAAGAGGCAAATCAGTAATCCCAGGTCGGTGACTCTGAAGAATGGCAGGCCGGCTACTCAGGGAACCTGTCCAAACTGCGGTACGAAGGTGTTCAGAATAGGTAGAGGATAAAGACACCCATATAGAATCACCTGAAAATTGGTCTGGCCTCAATCAGGCTTATCCTTAATATGCCAGAGATAGTTTAATATCAGTCAGAGCGAAGTGTACAAATAGATTGAGGGTTATCAAAGGGTGGTGAGGTAACCAAAAAATCGAGTAGAGCATTTAGTTTAGTGGTTCGGAAATAAGCGCTCCTGTGAATAGAGTACATGGGAGCGCTTATTTTTGTGGGAGGTGAATTATTCATATCTGGGCCTGGTTACCTTGTCAAGCACCTCACTCACTTCGGGACTTGACTTGTGAAGGATAGACAAACGTGATAGACTCTGCCTGCCTCTTAAAGCCGTAAAAACTGTGTCAAGGGGAGGTCAATGGGACCGAGTCTCTAAAGCAGCGAAAGGAGGGGTAGAGGCCGTGGGCAAGATAAATGTAGCAATAATAGGGACAGGAAATTGCGCCTCGTCTCTGGTTCAAGGCGTTTATTATTATCGTAACGACTCCAATAGTGATTTCATACCGGGATTAATGCATCCCGTTTTGGGAGGCTACCACATCTCCGACATCGATTTTGTTGCAGCCTTCGATGTAGATAAGGGGAAGGTGGGAAAGGACTTAAGCGAAGCCATATACCTTCCCCCCAATAACACCATCAAGATCTGTGATGTACCCAAAATGGGGATTACCGTGGAGCGAGGCATGACTCATGATGGCTTGGGGAAATTCCTCTCTCAGGTAATTACCAAGGCGGCTGGTCCTACCGCCGATATAGTTAATATCCTCAAGGAGAGAGAGACCCACGTAGTGATTAATTTTCTACCCGTGGGCAGCGAGGAGGCCACCAAATGGTATGTAGAACAGGTGCTGGCTGCGGGATGTGGCTTCATAAACTGTATACCCGTATTCATTGCTAGTGAGAAATATTGGCAAAAGCGGTTCACTTCCCGCGGACTCCCCATCATTGGCGATGATGTCAAATCTCAGGTGGGAGCTACCATAACTCATCGCGTGCTTACCAGGCTGTTTAGAGATAGGGGAGTAAAGGTGGAGAGGACTTATCAATTGAATTTTGGTGGCAATACCGATTTTTACAACATGCTGGAGAGAGAGCGCCTACAGAGCAAGAAGATCTCTAAGACCAACTCTGTAACCTCCCAATTAGACTACGATATAGGCTCCTCCAACATTCACATCGGGCCCAGCGACTATGTGCCCTGGTTGACCGATAGAAAATGGTGCTATATACGCATGGAGGGTCGTACCTTTGGCGATGTACCTCTCAATCTGGAAGCAAAGCTAGAGGTATGGGATAGTCCCAATTCGGCGGGAGTGGTTATAGATGCTATAAGATGCTGTAAGTTGGCTCTGGACCGCAATATAAAGGGTGCTTTGACTGCTCCATCGGCGTACTTCATGAAATCACCGCCCGTCCAGTATACAGATGACGAGGCACGCCAAATGGTAGAGGAGTTTATCGACAACGAAACTGCATAATCCTTATTCATTCCTAATGTCAACCATGTGGAAATATCTCGCCTTCAAGCTGGCGTTGATAGTAGTGGCTCCTTTGCCCCGGCCTGCAGGCTACTTTGTCAGCCGCATTGTCGCCGACACATCCTACTTGTTAGCAAGGAACCATAGGAATAGTGTCACTGCCAATATTAAACACGCCTTGGGGCCTGATCATCGGAACGCTAAATTACAATACACCGTTAGAAACGTCTTCAGGAACACCGCCAAGAACTATTTCGACCTTTTAAGTCTGCCCCGCCTCAACCCTCACGAGGTCAACGGCCGACTCAAGCTTTACGGGTGGCACCACATAGAGGAGGCCCTTAAGAGGGATAAGGGGGTTATCATAGCCTCGGCCCACTTAGGGAACATGGATGTGGGAGCCCAGGTGTTGGCGGCCAGGGCGGGGAAAATGACTATACTCATAGAGGCCATCAATCCTCCCAGGGTACACCGTCTGGCTATAAGCCTCAGACAGCGAAACTCCCTTACGTTGTTGCCAGTGGCATTTAGTGGCCTGAAGGGAGCCATAAAGGCTCTCCAAAGAGGGGAGATGGTGGCCCTAGCCTGTGACCGGATCATCTACGGTAAAGGGCTCATGTGCAATTTCCTGGGGGAAGATGCCTTCATGCCAGTGGGTGCAGTAGACCTGGCTATGAGAACCGGGGCAACCCTCATACCAGCTTTCACCGTCAGGGAGGGATGGGATCGATACTGTTTCTATTTTGAACCTCCTGTGGATATACCCAACTCCCTGGGCAAGGAAGAGATCCTACGGGAAAAAACTCAAGAGGTAATAGCTATAATGGAAAGATATATAAGACAACATCCAGAACAGTGGATGGTGTTTCAACCTATTTGGGAGGATGGGGGAAGTCCGTTAAAGAAGCCTACGTATTCTGGGTTCTGTAGAAATGAAGATAGCACTAGTATCTCCCTATGATTATGCCTATCCGGGCGGGGTGACGATTCATGTTACCCGCTTAGCGGAGCAGTTCCTCCAGAGGGGACATCAGGTGAAGGTCCTGGCTCCTTCCTCCCAATCACCCCAGGCCTTGGGAGCCAGTAATCTCTTTGCCATGGGGAAGCCTTTAGCCATTCCCAGCGCCGGCACTAGATCAAGGATTACCCTATCCTTAAGGTTGCTACCCAAGGTAAGAGCTATCCTGAGGGAGGAGAACTTCGATATTGTGCATCTTCAAGAGCCTTTGTGTCCCTCCCTGCCCCTTACGGTGCTGGAGGCATCCAAGAGCGTAAATGTGGGAACCTTTCACGCCTACCATGGCAGTCGCAGGCTGGTGGGCGCCTCGGTAAGCGAGCGGCTCTATCACTATCTCAGATACCCTCTTAAACGCTGGTTCAACAGGCTACACGGGAAAATTGCCGTATCGAAATCGGCGGGGGAATTCGTAGGCAAACACCTCGGGGGCGAATATCATATCATCCCCAACGGCATAGATTTAAAGCATTTCTCCACCCCCGTACCCCCCATAGAGGAGCTACGGGACGACAAGATAAACATCCTATTCATGGGCCGATTAGAGAAGCGGAAGGGATTGAAGTATCTCTTGGGGGCTTACACCCGTCTGAAATGGGAATTCCCTCAGACTCGCCTCCTGATAGCGGGCCCAGGGAAGCTGGATGATGATTCAGAGAAGTTGCTGGGTGGCCGCAACGCCAACGATGTAGTATTTATCGGCCAGGTCCCCTACGAAAATCTACCTCTATATTATCAGGCCGCAGACATTTTCTGCGCTCCAGCCACAGGAAAAGAGAGTTTTGGCATGGTTCTTTTAGAGGCCATGGCTTCTGCTAAGCCCATTGTGGCCTCCAATATAGGAGGATATGCCGGCGTGATGACCCATGGGGTGGAGGGATTCTTGGTAAAGCCTAAGAGCGAGGAGGCCCTAGCTTCGGCGTTGGGTACCCTCATCCAAGACAAGTCTCTACGAGAACAATTAGGGGCCAGAGGAAGGTTAAGGGCAGAGGGATTTAGCTGGGTGAACATAGCCGATAGAGTGATGGATTACTATCTGACGGTTTTAGACCGATGTCGCTCCCAGGCTCAAATGTCGGCAGGCTAACCCATATCATCCGTTTCCCCCAAACCAACCGTTTATTTCCGCCGGCTCTTCCAGGGAGGTTAAGTTAATGCCGGTTCCCTTCGTCAGAGATGGGATATTGAAAGAGGAGCTATGGCGCGCCAAGGTTCGCCAGGTGTTGTCCGAGCGTTTTGCCGAGCCTATGGCCCATATTATAGCTAAAAGGGGCCTGAGTCCTAATACATTGACGGTGACTGGGGGGCTCTTGGGGATAGGAGCCGGGGCCCTTATTGGATTGGGGCATGTTAAAACAGGGGGATTATTGGTCCTTGCGGGAGGGGTCTTAGACCTCTTAGATGGAGCGGTGGCCAGGGTCAGCGGCAAGACTACTCCCTTTGGTGCCCTATTGGATTCCACCATAGACCGCATCTCAGAGGCAGCCATTCTTTTCGGCCTGCTGGTGCTATACCTGGGGCGCCAGTCGACACAGGAGGTCATCCTCATCTACGCCACCTTGGTGGGCTCGGTGCTGGTCAGCTACGTGAGAGCAAGGGCGGAGGCCGTGGGGCTAAAAGGGGATGTGGGCCTTCTCACCCGGGGGGAGAGGGTAATAATCCTGGGCCTGGGACTGCTGCTGAATCAGACCCTTGCTCTCCTTTGGATCCTGGCTCCCTTAACTTATATTACTGTGGGCCAACGCCTTCTTTATGCTCGACAGCAGTCTAAGAAAGGGCAAGCATAGCTTTTCCTCTTAAGGTTGTTCAAGCTCGCCATACAATCCAGCTTTGTAGAACGCTTGGGCTCAGCTTTGCAGGT
>JAZGDP010000209.1:0-4221 GCA_036477885.1 Dehalococcoidia bacterium | reverse complement strand
GGTCCGTCTTCTGGTTGCCGACTGCCTGGATGATAAGGGTCTTGTCCGCTGGCGCCCCCGCTTTCTCCAGCGTCCCCAGCAACTTATCATAGAAGACGAGATTGGCCACTTCGTTGCCGAATTGGCTCCCGGTACCTTTGGGGCCCAAGGACATGTTGACGACGGTTGGCTGGGGCAGGTCTCGAGTGGACTCGATTGCTGCCAGGAGGTTGCCGAAGACAACCGCGTTGCTGGCAGCGTTGCCCCGGGAGAGGTTAATGCTCACGTTGTCCTCCGTGTCGCCCACGGTCCGGCCCAGCCGGTAGTACTGCACGATATCGCCATGGTCCGCCGCTCTGGATACGTCGTGGGTCTCACCGAAGGGGGCGAAGGGGGCCGTAGGCAGGGTGGCGTAGATGGCGTCGGGCGTTTTACAGTTCCGCAGGCAAAGAGGGGAATTGTGGAAGTCGAGTTGGATGCGGCCGGTGGTGGTGGAGAAGGGTTTGGGGGTCGTTCCGTCGATCTGGAGAACTGGGGCCCCTTGGGGGACTATCACCAGGCTGGGATGCGCGTCAACCACCCAGGGACGAAGGGCGTCGATAAAAGCCGCCTCGGTGCCGGGCGAAACCTCTGCCCAGTAAAGGCCCACGGTGGGGATCTGGGCGATGATCCCCCCTCCGTTCCGCTGAACTAGCTGGCTCAAGGAAGCGGCTGGGATAGCTGGGTCGACGCTTAACCCCACCTGGCCCTCGAATGCCACGACGGTGACGGTCTCGCCCTCGCCGGTGGTGTAGGTGACATCCACTGGGCGGGAGGGCGGCTCTCGGAAGAAGGCGCCCTCGAGGAGATCCGGAGTGGGAGCCGTTACAATGGGCGTCGCTGCGGGCGCTGGTATTGGAGTGGGGGTCGGGATGACGGTGGGCGCATCGGTAGGCGCAAGGGTAGGGGTTGGTTCGGCCTCTGCACCTCCACAGGCACTAAAAACCAATGCCGCAATAACCAGCCCAACAGCGGCAATCAGCAAACGTCTCATGGCGTCATTATACTGCCGTCTCATCGGTTGTTAAAAGGCGGTCTAATTTTCCCAAAGGGCACATGAAGCAAGTAGGAGAAGCCCCTGATGATTCCTAGTCTTCGAGAATCGTGAGCTTGGTCACCGTGTCATCGGCCCCGTTGGCCACCCAGATGGCCTCCCCATCGAAGAGCAGGGCCACGGGGAAATCGCCCACGGTGAAGGTGCCCAGGATGGTGCCGGCGGTGGGAGTTGGTGTGGGTGGTGGTGCCGAAGGTGCTTAAGGCGGGACGGGCTGGAGGTTTGGCCAGGCCACAAAGGGTAAGAGATGTTTGTGAAGGGATCCAGTGGCAAGGTGATTAGGCTGGTGCGCCATGCCCGGGGACTCGTATTCCACCTGGCGGAAGTCGCAATACCACAGGAGATGTTCGAGGGTGTGCTGGAGCGCATAGTAGACTCAGTCTCCCACCAGCCTAGCGGTTGTGCCTGTACGGATGAGGAGGGGAGGTGGACTCAGGGGGAGGTGTGTGTCTCAACTCGGTAAGTGCCTGGTAGAGAACTCAATGGATAACGATCTCAGAGTTGGATACGCCAAAGGATACCGAGAATCGGATCGAGGGACGAGGATGTCCTGAGGCTTGACATAGGAGACTATGGAGGATAAGCTGCTGATACCAGGCATCGGCGCCTGTGGGGGCTGCCGTTGGCCTGAAATGGGGAATCCCGGACCAAATGTATTGATAGGAGGAGAAAAGTGGTCACAACAGCAGAGAGAGTAGCCCAGGCAAACCGAGTTTTGATGGAGGGGTTCGAGCGACAAGATCCCGCGATGGTTGCCTCTGTGTACGACGAAAACGCGCAGGTTCTTCCCGCCAATAGCTCCCCAGTGGTTGGCAAGAAGGCCATCCAGGACTTCTGGGGGGAGGTCTTCGAGGGCTTGGGGGTGAAGCGCGTCAACCTCAAGACCGTCAATATCGAAGAGGAAGGTGACCTGATAGTGGAACGGGGAGATTACGAGCTGTTCGATGCCGGAGGCAATCGAATGCAGACCGGCAACTACATCGTGGTCTCCAAGCATGGAAGGTTGATCTACGATATCTTCCATAGCGACCAGGCTGCCTCGTAACCTCTCTATCGTACTTGCTGGTCACCGTCTCACCACCCAAAATCCACTCCCTGCTGGATCCTCAGGGACTCCTGGGCGCCTAGGGTCTTTATGTAGCGCAACGTCATCTTGGCGTCTTTGTCCTTTAGTTCGTCTTGGACGGCCTTGGGGTTCCCGGTCTAAGAATGCTGAGGCCCAGGGCTCGCCGCTCGCGCAGTCTCAAGTCTGGAAACTTTTGTGCCCCATAGACTAATAGCTAGGGCACGGCGCTGACTCAGGCTGTCCAAGATAGTTTTGGGGAGGATGGGGTTCAACGCTCCCCCCTCTCCCCGTCCCTTCTCCAATTTTCCCAAAGGCCAGAAGTGGCAACTAAAACCTAACCTTGATAGAGTTGCCCAATTGCTTAAGGACCTTCCCGCACTCTGGTCTCATCCAGGGGTTGCGGATGAGCAGAGGAGGGAGTTCTTAAAGGAGGTTTTCGAAGAGATTCGTATCAGGGGCTATGAGTTGGTAGCTGTCATACCGAAGTCAACTTATAAGCCGCTGTTCGCTTATACATACTTACAAGAAGACTTTATGAGTAGAGTCGGGGCGAGAGGATTTGAACCTCCGACCCCCTGCACCCCATGCAGGTGCGCTACCGGGCTGCGCCACGCCCCGACCGTTGGTAGAATATCACGCTGGGTGGTTTTTCTTCAAGTTGAAAGACCCGGGTCTAGCCTACTAAGATCCCCTCTTTTAATGGGTCTTTGGGGTCGATGAAGAACTGATGGGTACCTGTAAGGTAGGCGGAGCCGGTGATCTCCGGTATAACGGCGTCGTATTCCGCCACCTTGGTCTCGCCCAGGATCTTAGCTCGGAAGGTAGTCCCTATGATACTTTCGTGGATAAACTCTTCGCCAACCCTCAACTTCCCTTGAGAATGAAGCACGGCTACTTTAGCCGAGGTGCCTGTGCCGCAGGGGGAGCGATCATATCCGTAGGAGCCGAAGACCATGATGTTCTTTGCATGAGCACCCTGCTGGCTGGGTTCTCCGAACAGCTCCACCCCGAAAATCTCGTTAATTTCGGGCTCCTCAGGGTGTACTACCTTCAATTGTTCGTTGGCCGCCGCTTTTAAGGCCATGCCCGCCTCCACCAATCGATTGACGTTCTGAAGGGAGAGCTCTAAGCCCAGTTGGGAGGCTGGAAGGATAAGGTAGAAGTTCCCCCCAAAAGCTACGTAGGCCTTTATCTGTGTTCCGCAAAGGTTGATCTCTGCCTCTTCTAAATATACGAAGGAGGGGACGTTCTTCATAGATACATCCTTCACGCCGGAGCCCTCGTCCACCACGGCTCTGGCGGTAACCAAGCCTGCTACTGTATCCAGGCTTATCTCGGTGATGGGCTTGACATCTTTGATGTACCCGCTCTCTATGAGAGTAGTAACTACTCCTATGGTGCCGTGACCACACATGGATAGATATCCTACAGGATCGGTGAAAAGCACCCCAGCAACTCCTTGATCACTCGTAGGGTCCGTAAGGATGGCTCCTACCATGTTACCGGTGCCCCTGGGCTCCCACATTAGGGTCTTACGGATGTCGTCCAGGTTACGCTGAAAATATCGCTGTTTCTCGGCCATGGTCTTTCCAGGGATAGGGGGTATGCCCCCCGTCACCACCCTGGTGTATTGTCCAGCGGTGTGGGAGTCTATGGTGGATATGAACCTTTGTAGTTTCATTGGACATTCTCCCCTATGGCTTTAATCTCCGGGAGTCTTGTCTGAGCCATTTAGGGTTAAGTATAGCATAATTGAGGCTCATGAGTCATATCGGGCATTGGTCAGGCAAGCCTCCTTCTCGGGAAGCGTACCGTTGGGTCGGCTTATCTTTTAGTGTGTTCGTCCCATCCATCTACCCTCGTGACGTCTGCCCCGAGAGGCTGAAGGCTTTTTCTCTTCTCGAAAAGGTGGCGGATATTTATTGATAGGCTGTGGGGTGGGCTTCGTCTGAGTTCAGTCGAAGACCTCAGCCGAACGGCTGGGTGGGAAGGAAAACAGGAAGCGCAAGCGGAGCTCATTAATAACTCTTTCAAAAAAGGCATATCCTTAAGCCGGCTTACCTGTTAACGTAGTTATTGGGGG
>JAZGDP010000208.1:0-8658 GCA_036477885.1 Dehalococcoidia bacterium | reverse complement strand
TTCCCCCAAAATTGGTGGGTTTTTTATGTTGGGTTTGGGGGGGGTTGGGTGGGCAAAGAATACGTAAACGCTAGCGGCGAGGAAGCAGGACTTATTCCTAGAAGGCGGATTTATTAAGTGGGCTTATCCTGGTGTAGTTATCCCACCCACCCCTACAGCGGTTTTCTATAAGAGTTTATGCTTGACTGGCCTTTCCTTTTGTGCAGGAGTTAGGGAGAAACACTAACTGGACGTTAGGCAGCAGTATTAGAATAAATATGGAAATTAGCTTTAATTAGGAGGCCTTTAATGGCAACCCATAACACTCCTACTCCCTTCATGCTCAATCAAAAGGGCCTCGCTCTTATGGCTCAGGGCAAATACCAGGAGGCCATTGAGATATTTGAACAGGCTCTGAAACTGGACCCCGACTACACCCCAGCCAAGGCCAATCTGGAGAAGGCGCACAAGGAGATGGGAGAGAGCTAAAACGCAACTCACCATAGCTACTGCTTCTTAACACACTTTGGTATAATAACATCCTTGAAAGGCGAACCTCGCGCTGGCTCTGGGAGGTGCTATGGCTATTAATAAGGTGTATCCCAGCTTCGCTGCTGCGGTAGCCGATGTCCCCGACGGGGCCTCCATCATGATAGGAGGCTTTGGGGGTAGAGGGGGGATGGCCAGCTACCTCATCGCTGCCCTTCGAGAGCAAGGGGCTAAGGACCTCACCATAATAGGCAATACCCTGGGGCTGGATAGAGACTATAAGCTAATCACGCCGGGGGAGATAACCACTGAGCCCTTCATTCTGGTGGAGAATAAACAGATCAAGAAGGCCATAGCCTCCTTTCCAGTGCCTGCTAGCCCCTCCATCCCTAGCGCCTTTAAGCTTGCCTATCGCCGGGGGGAGGTGGAGTTAGAGATAGTACCTCAAGGGACTCTTGCAGAGAGGATTCGAGCCGGTGCGGCAGGCATAGGAGGATTCTACACCCCTACCGGGGTGGGCACGGTGGTGGCGGAGGGGAAAGAGGTAAGGGTCATCAATGGGCGAGAATACCTTCTGGAGATGCCCCTTAGAGCCGATTATGCCTTCGTGAGGGCCTATAAAGCAGACACCATGGGTAACCTAACTTACATAGGAACCTCTAGAGCCTTTAACCCTGTGGTGGCTACGGCAGCCGATGTTACCATCGTCGAAGTAAATGAGATCGTAGAGCCAGGGCAGATCGACTCCGAGCTCATCGTAACCCCTGGGGTATATGTCCATCGCATAGTGCAGAGGCCTCCGGAGGGAAGGCGATGAAGGAGAGGTTGGACCGGGAGACTATAGCCATGAGGGTGGCAAGAGAATTCCAGGATGGGTTTGTGGTTAATCTAGGTATAGGCATCCCCACCCTGGCATCTAACTACATACCCGAGGGCAGAACCGTTCTATTTCAAACCGAGAATGGGGGCCTGGGCTTTGGGCCCATAGTCCCCGAAGAGGAGGGAGACCCCGACTTCGTTAATGCTTCCGCCGATTATGTAACACCCCTTCCCGGCATGTCCTTCTTCCATTCTGCCGACTCCTTCGCCATGATCCGAGGAGGGCACATCGATATAACAGTGCTGGGGGGATTACAGGTCTCCCAGAAAGGGGACCTGGCCAATTGGATGTTGCCCGAACGGGGGATAGGAAGTATAGGCGGGGCGATGGATCTGGCGGTGGGGGCTAAAAGAGTCATCGTGGCTATGGAGCATACCACTAAGTCGGGTGGCCCTAAGATAGTCAAAGAGTGTACCTACCCTCTAACTGCCAAGGAATGCGTGAAGCTCATTGTAACCGATATGGCTGTCATAGAGGTGGCTGGAGGTGGCCTCGTCCTGCTGGAACACGCCCCCGGGTTCAGTGTCGAGGAGATACAGGCGGTAACGGAGTCTACCCTGAAGATAAGCCCAACCCTTAAAGAGATAGAACTGTAGGTATTCTCCACGCCGGGCTGTTCTTAGAGTGCACCCTCCTTTATGCATTTATCCCGTATGCATTCGTCCCACCCTCCGTTCGGCTGAGGAGTTCGTCTGAGGCTCACTTGAAGACCTCACGACGAAGCCCACCCCCAGGGCGCTTTCCTTGAGAGCTTTTTGTTCGTATTTCTGCCTTGATAAACTGGGATTTCGTCTTACTTAGCTGTATTTTTAGAGGAACGTTTCTTTAAGAGCCTCCACATCCATGAGAAAATAGATGAGGAGGTTTCTCCAGTTGAGGCATTCTCAGGGTTGCCTTCTTTTTGTTGTTGCATTACATCCTCGTACCACTTCCGATGGTGCTGCTTGGCGTATTTGGCCTTCACCCATCCCAAGGTGATGCCTCTAAGAGATTCCCGAGTGCGAGGGTTCACCACCGCCAGGAAGATGTGTACCACCACCACAATGACTATGATTAAGGTTAGCCAGTCGTGCACCTGAATAGCGTTGCCTCGTAGCCATTCGGGGAAGCGAGTCCACTGCCACATGATAAAGCCCGAGGCGAAGAGGAGGATAGACGCTACTAAGGTGAAAATGGTGTTAAACTTTTGGCCTGTGTTGAACTTACCCTGGGGGACATCCTCCACTTTTCTACCCAGCATCAAGGCGAAAGGTTTCTTTATCTGTGAGAGGCCCCATTTAATATTCTCTCGTTCCCAGCGGTCGATCTCGACAATACCTCTCCACATAGCTTTCCAGTTGAACAAGAAAAATAACAAGGGCCCCAGAAGAAAGATGAACCCGGCTATGATGTGGATGCGTTTGACCAATTCCCGATCGGCCCACCACTCGCTGATAAACGGCCAGTTAAAGAAGGTGACGCCCCCGATGTTAAATAGGATGACCCCAGAGCCCAGGACCAGGCCGGTGAATAGAAGGAGGAAAAAGGCTACGGTGAGGGACCAATGCATAACCCGCTCCGTCAGGGTGAAGCGAGTTATCCTGAGCCGAGAATGGAAAGCCTCCTCCTCAGGCTCGGTAGGCGTCTTTGGAATATCCTCTGACTTCCCAGTATCCAAGGATCTCCTTCTCCGTTAGCTCCATGCGGTTGAGCCACTTGACTCCCTTATAGCCGAACATACGAGGCACTGTTACTCTCACTGGGGCGCCTTGTCTTGCAGATAAAGGTTGGCCCCCCATTTTATAAGCCAAAGTAACCTCGGGGTAAGTGGCCTGCATCAGGGAGAGGCTATCGGTGTATTCCCCGTCCATGGAGTAAAAGGTGATGAAGCGAGCGTTGGGCAGGGGCTTTACCATCTCCAATAGAGTCCTAATTCGTACCCCTTCCCAATAGATGTCCTTAACCTGCCAGCCTGTAACGCACTTAAAATCGCTTATCTGGGCCTCGGAGGGCAACGCCCTAAACTCATCGTAGGTTAAACTTATGGGATTTTCCACCATTCCGTCCACGGTGAGTCGCCAGGTAGTGGTGTCGAACCTTGGTATTCCCTCGGCGGCGTATATACGAAACCTCCCACTGGATCCGGGGATGGGATCTTTCTTGTCTACGAAGACGGTATAATCGGGGCCCTTATTATCCAGGGTTTCCTGTATAACCTCCCCAGCCTCCGGCTGTGGGGATTTGCCATTAAACCAATTGGAGAAAAGATCCCTGGGGAACACCAACGCTCCCGCTCCCGCGGCCAGCATGCCCAGGAACACCCTCCTGCCTATCCTCTGCGGTGGACGTTTCTCCGATTGCATATCCATGATCTTTTCATCGCCCGAAAGCGGCATATAGAAAGCTAAATGACTATATTTAGATGTCTATTTAATAGTATACGGTGCTGGAGGGGCAGGAGTTTTAAAAGAGCCTTTAAGCGGCCCCTTCTCTTTTACAGGCGCCAAAGGCAGGAGCTTCCCTTCGGCAGGCTCAGGAGTTTCCCTGGGTTGGCCTGAACTTTTGGCAAATTACCTGAAAAATATGTAGGTGTTGCTAAGTTGGCCCATACATTCCCCTTTCCGGGGTCTACCCCGTCTCCACCAAACCCGAATTTGCCAATAGGCCAGATTTGTTAAATGAGAAAGGGGCGAAGGCTTGTTTCTTTCCCCTCTTTTTATCAATCCTAACCGACTCTTTACACCCTTTAACCATCCTCACAGTGAGTTAAACCTAGTGTATATATCGCTTTACTCAGTTCTTTACCTAGCTACTTTATAAGGTGTGCCTAACAAATTGAGAACTTTGGCGTTATATAGATTAGGGAGTGCTTAAACTCTCCAGATGTAAATGACATAAAGAAGCGCTTATGGGTACATTGGGCGAAGGCAAGAGACGGTGTTTAAGGGATCCCAAAAAGGATGCAGCATCCCCAAAGGGGCATCTAGAGGAGCAGGGTTTGGCTTTGGAGTCTAAAACCATATCTGTGGATAAATCAGACCTCGATCCTGGGAGCAACGACCCGAGGACCAATAAATCGGTGGTGATCCTAAAAGCCCAGATCAACGATATTGAGGTGTTCCGGGCCATAAAGAATGGTGCACTGGTGTTATTAACCCAAGGTGATGCCTTTGGTGTACGAAACAATGGCCGTACTGGTGCCAACGCCGTGTCTCTCAACTCCTTCAACAGACCTCAAGACGGTGAGGAGGAGATGCCAGTAGAACCCATTTCCCCTCGAGAGGCAGAGCTACTGGAGTACGTAGCCTACGGGAATTCCAACAAACAGATAGCCGTTAAGCTCGACATAAGCGAACAGACGGTTAAAAACCATATGTCATCGATCCTAGACAAGCTTTATGCCAACGATCGTACCCACGCTGTGGTAACGGCCTTGCGCCACAGATGGATCACCATCTAGAGCTGGAGTGGAGGCCACACAGGGAAGGTTTGAGCCTGTCGCTACATTAAGCCATCCAGAAAGTGGAGCCCTGGGGGGTTTTAGTTACCTCGATGCGGACCGGGAAGGCCTCTTTGAGTTCATCTATATGGGTAATGACTATTATCCTCTCGAATTCGTCCCGTATGGCGTTGATGGCCTCCACCAGCTTCTCTCTCCCTGTATTATCCTGGGAGCCGAAACCCTCGTCGATGAAAAGGGTGGGCAAGGGCGCTCCAGCACGACGGGCCAGGAGCTTGGATAAGGCTATCCGAAGGGCAAAGTTGATGCGAAAGGCTTCTCCCCCACTGTATAGCTCATAGCTACGGGTTCCCAGCTCGTCGGATATCTTGATGTCCAACGTCTCCACCGGCAGCCCTTTTTGGGTGAGGCGCTGACTCTCTATCCTTATATTCATTCGATAGTCTGTTATAAGCCCCAGGAGCCTGTTGGCCTCCTGCTCGATCTCTGGGAGAGCCGAATCTATGAGAAGGGCCTGTATGCCCTTCTTGCCGAAGGCTTTCGTCAGATCGGCGTAGATGCTCCTCTCTTTGGTCAGTTCTTTTAGGCTGTTCCGCTTTCTTCCCCTCTCCTCCTCTAAGTAAAGGCAGCGTTCCACTTTTAATTGAGCCGCCATCATCTGGTCTCTGGCTTCCTCACGACTTTGGCTCAAGGCTTTCAAGTCCCTTTGAACATCGGCAAGTTTATGCTCCAGCCCCTCCAGGTTGACTACTTCCTTCAGCACGCCAACCTTGAGTTCTTCATCGCTCCTCAAGTTGGTCTGCCAACGGGATAGGGATTCCCCATCCCGCTGAAGGGCTTCTCTCTCCACTGGCAAGTACTTCTCTGCCTGAGCCCTTTCCTGTTCCAGGACTGCCATCTGCTTCTCCGTTTGGCTTCGCCGCTGGGTTAATTTTATCTCCAGCCCTTCCGTTTCCTTAGTTAAGACCTTGAGATCCCCCTCTTTCCTATCAGCTTCGGCCTTATTGCGCCGATAATAGTCTCCCTTGTCTCGTCCTTGTTCGTCGTATTTAGCTATTACCCTGTCTCGCCCCTCCACCCCGATCTCCGTCTCGCACAAGGGGCATTTGGCCTCACCCTTAGATAGTAGGTCTATCTTTTCCTTGAGCTCTTCCATATCCTTCTTGAGCTGGCTGTTATGGGATTTTAGGTAGTGGATTTCATTGGACAGCTCCTGAATTTGTCCCCTTTTGGCCTTAAGGGTTTCCTCTATGGGGCCTATCTCCTTTAGAGCGGACTGAAGTTGAGCCAATTTTCCCCCATAGCTGTCCAACACCCCTTGGTATTCTTGAATGCGTTGGCTCCTCTCCTTTGTTTGCCGCTCCAGAGATGCTATCTCTTCTTGAGCTTGATGAATCCTTTTTTCCATCTCCTCAAGCTGCCCTCTTTTCGCATCCTGACGAACCTTAGATGCCTGTAGAGCCTTGAACTCCTCCTCCTGCGTCTTCACCTGCTCTTCCAGCGTGGATAGGGCCGCCCTGCTCTCTTGGAATTGGGCCTCGTACTCCTCTTTGTGTTCCAGCTCCTGCTCGATGCTCTGTAGCTCTTGCTCTATGTTTTTGAGGCGGTCTTCCCTCTCTTTGCCGAGCTCTTTGGCTCTACTCTCCAGCTCGTCGTAGAAAGATAGCCCAAGGATCTCGCCAAGGATTCTCTTTCTCTCCCCTGGGGGCTTGGTAGTGAACTCGTCGGCCCGGCCCTGGAGGAGAAAGGCGCTGTTGATGAAGGTCTGGTAGTCCATTCTAAGGAGCTCGATGATTCTCTCCTGGGTCTCCCGCAAGGTGTTGGCGGTGATGGGCTTGAAGGCCCTTTGGCTCGAGGATACCTGAAGCTCCAGAATGCTCTGGCCTGCTCGTCCGGGCTTGCCCTTGGAGCGCTTGCGAAGGACTCGGTAGCGTTGGCCCCGAGCGATAAACTCCAGCTCCACCTCCATCTCCGACTGACCTATGTGTATAAGCTCGTCGTCGCTTTGGGCCCGGGCCTTGCCCCACAGGGCCCAGGTCATGGCATCTAGGAGGGCGGATTTGCCATGGCCGTTATCGCCGCAGAGGCAGACCACCTGAATGCCCTCCAGCAATAAAATAGGGACATTATCGCGGTAACACATGAAGTTTCGCAGGGATAACCTCAATGGAATCATGGCTTCCTCTGACTTCGTCTAAAAGCTCTATGTGTTAATCAGGGATTGGGATGCTCTCCCCATATATAGGCTCTCGCACATCTATGCCGCTGCCCTTAAAGTGTTGGGTGAAAAATTCGGGTTTCACTGTATGGATGGGGATGAGAACCTTAGGGGCCATCTTCTCTATTAGATTCACGATATCGGACTCACTGGCGTGCCCCGATGTGTGGATTTGATGGTAGGGATAGAGGCCGAAAAGCTTCAGCCAGTTTTCGCATTTCTCTCGCTGTATCTCTCCCTCTTCATCGAAGGGCTCGGTGATGGAGCGGATGTAGCAGGAGCCGGGTTTAGGCTGAATGTCCACCAGATCGGTCATGCTGAAAAAATCGATTCTCACTATATACTCCCGTTGATTTCGTTGGATGTCGTCGCAAGTAACACAGTTGGGATAATTCAAAAATTCCCGCTCCCATAAGTCGTAGTCTTGTTGAGCGATCTCCGATGGCCAGTCCGACTTGGTGATCAACCCCCATCTCTTTCTATCTGCATAGATGGCTATATGTGGGTCATCCAGGGCAGGGACGTCTGCATCAGTGTCCTGAAGCAACTTCAGCAGATGAGCCTGTTTCAATGTGATCACCAATTTACGATGGTGCTTTTTGGCAACCTCGTGGAAGGTCCTCATGCGCTCTATATCCTTAGGCGGGTAGTCCACAATCACCAGATTATCGGTGTTCTGAACCACCTGTCCTATCTCCTCCTGGATCTCCTCCTCGCTCAGGCTACCCTTCTTCTCATCCCCTATGCGGGTGCCTTCACAGAGCAAAGCAATGGGGCCGAGCTTAGCCACCTTCTCGACAAAGGCCTGGGTCAAGTCCCCCCTATACCCATGAAACCGGAGGTCGCCGGTGTAAACTATCGCTCCATGGCCCGTATGAACGATGTAAGCGCATGCCCCGGGAAGGGAATGATTTACCGGCACGGCCTCGATGATCAATTCATCTCCCAGTTTAACTCTATTATCGTTCTCTTCAGTGGTGCTAAAGTCTCTGGCAATTTTGGCCTCCTCGCCCTTGAGTTTTATCCAGCCCTCTCCCTTTTGCCTTGGCCTCAGTTGGAAAGACTCGGTCAGCTTTGTGAAGTCTGTGAACCCAGATGAAGGGGATGTGGTTTCCGTCGAGGCTAAAATGCGTCTGGTGATCTCTGAGGAATAGATGGGTATATTCTTTCGGATGAAGTGGATGTAGTTGGAGTGGTCTGCGTGGGCATGGGATAGAAATACGGCATCGTAGGCAGGTTTGGATAGTGTATCGATGCCTGAGTGTTTAAGGTAGTCCTCCCGATAAAAACCGCCCATATCCGCCAGCTCCGGCAGTAAGCCCAGCTTCAAAAAATCCAACACCCCATTGTATTTTTTGGGACTTAAGTACTCATCCAGATATTTGTCGGCCAGTGCGAAACTCATGCCGAAATCCAGCCAGATGCGCCACTCCCTTTCTTCCAGGAGGATTTTTGTGCCGCCTATCTCATTTACTCCTCCATATGCAGTTAGCTTTGGCATTGCTAAAATTCTCCTCGTCCCCTATGTACCTGAGAGTTTTTGGGATGTTGCAGATTAGGGAAATTTCAGGAAGGAGATAGAGTGGGAAAGCATCTTAATCGATATTTTAGCACATCTGGTAAAAAGCTTGCTTGACCATGTCCAATTGCAGT
>JAZGDP010000207.1:0-21731 GCA_036477885.1 Dehalococcoidia bacterium | reverse complement strand
GGAGCGGGGCAAGGGTCAGCTTCTGGAGGAGGCACGCTCGGTGGGAGAGGAGTACGGCATCGAGGCTGCCCGTCACGGCCTCTCCCTACACGATGCCTTGGAGGCCTTCCTGTTCTTCCGTAACTCCCTAGACAGCATCGCCAAGGATCTGACCCAAGGTCAGGACTTCACTGCGGATCAAGCCAGGGAGCGATGGCAGCAGATAAACACCTTCTTAGACCAGGTGTTGCTGGCTACAGTAGGCGCTTACGAGCTTGCAGTGAGTCTAGAGAGGAAAACCAGCAGTTCGAGGAGGGGGAATGCCACAAGGCAATCAAAGACAGTACGTTAAATACACCTTCTATAAGCTGGACCCTCAGTGGAGAAGGCTGTCTGCCGAGGAGAAGAGGCAGGGCAAAGAGGAGTTCCTATCCATCATCGACGAGTTCTCCGATAGAATGTTCATCAAAAGCTACAGTTTGGTGGGCATTAGGGGAGATAGCGATTTCCTGCTGTGGAAGATCGGCCAGCGCCTGGAGGACTTTCTGGAGCTAACTAACCGCCTTCTATCCACCGGCCTAGGGCACTATCTTAACATACCCTATTCCTACTTAGCCATGACCAAGGAGTCTAGGTATCTGGAAAAACATCGCCACTCCGGCCAGGAAGGGACCCGCCTAGCCATAAAACCCACCGATGCCAAGTATCTCTTCGTCTACCCCTTCCTAAAGACTCGAGAGTGGTATCACCTCCCCAAAGACACCCGCCAGGGCATGATGGACGTCCATATCCAGGTGGGCCACAAATACCCCTCGGTCAAGCTCAACACCACCTATTCCTTCGGCCTGGACGACCAGGAGTTCGTGTTGGCCTTCGAGACGGACAACCCCTCCGATTTTCTGGATCTGGTCATGGAGCTCCGGGAGACCGACTCCAGCCTCTACACCCTCAGGGACACCCCCATCTTTACCTGCATCGCCATGGATATAAGGGAGACCCTGGAAAGCCTGGGCGACTAGTCCTCTCTTCTTGGTGACCCATTAAAGTTAAAGGCCTTCTGCTGCCTCCCACGTGCGCCCTGGGCCTTGACAAAGCAATGGGAAGGGTTTATTATACTCAGATATGATACCTAGTATCACTTTCTCAAGGTTTTAAATCATGTTGAAGAAGGCCGACATTCTGATAGAGCAGATGGAGGGAAGGGGGTACAGAGCTACCCCGGCTCGCAGGACTGTCCTGGAGGTTATCTCCCCCAGGCGAGGCCACTTCACCGCCGAGGAGGTGTGTGAGCAGGCGAAGAACGTGGGCCGGGCCACGGTCTATCGCACCATGAAGCTCTTGGTGGAGACGGGCATCGTGTGCAGGGTTATCCTGGAGGATGGCAGCCTTCACTACCGCCTCAGCCACAAGGACCATCACCACCATCTGGTGTGCATGGCCTGCGGGGCAGTGCGGGACTTTATCGACGGCTCTCTGGAGGAGATGGTTAAGAACCTGGTAACTAAGACTGGCTTCGAGATCGAGGGCCACTGGCTGGAGGTGTACGGACGCTGTCAGGAGTGTAGGGCTTAGGCGGGTTTTTTAAAAAGCCATATTTGAGACTAAGTATCAATGATATGAGAGTAGCGGCGTTAAATATCCGATAGATAGCTAGAAGGCAGGTCATAATACCTGTTTTAAATTTGCACGTTAGTGATACTGAGTATCACCAAGGAAAGGGAGGAGATATCAGATACTGGCTCCTTTTTATGGCTCTATTCCTAGGCTTGATAGGGACGGCCTGCGGTGGGGCCTCTGATACCTATGATAGCCTATCGCCCAAAGAAGGAGGAAGGATAAAGGTGGTTACTTCCATATCGGTGCTGGCGGACATCATTGGCCAGGTGGGTGGAGACCACACGGAGGTGGTAAGCCTCATACCCCCCGGAGCTGATGTGCACACTTTCCAGGCCACGCCCCAAGATGCCATCCTGGTGAGCACCGCTGATATCGTCTTCTTCAACGGCTTGGATCTGGAGGTCCCCATTGAAGATATGGTTGGCAATGCCCTCTCCCCGGCCGTACCTCTAGTTGTATTGGCGGACAGCGTTGAACCCAACTCGATAATAGTCGGCGATAAAGAAGGGGATGGTAACAGAAACCCCCACCTATGGCTCAACCCCCAGTTTGTGATCAGATATGTGGAGACCGTCCGAGATGCCTTTATAGAGCTTGACCCCTCGGAAAAAGAAGATTACCGGGCCAATGCCGAAAAGTATCTGCAGGAATTGGCCGAGCTGGATAGGGAGATTGAGAGGGCCATCAACTCTATACCCAAAGAGAGGCGCAAGCTAATCACCCTTCACGACGCTTTTTCCTATCTAGCTCAGCGGTACGGCCTGGAGGTGATCGACTTCGCCCTCCGAAGCCCGGGAAGGGTGCCCAGCGCCAAAGAGGTGGCGGACTTAGTGGAGAATATTCGGGCCACTGGAGTCGGCGTAGTCTATAAAGAACCCCAGTTCAATGCCGAGATCCTGGAGATGGTGGCCAGCGATACGGGAGTGGAGGTGCTTATCCTCTACAACGATGCCCTAGGCGATGGGGTGAGCTCTTATCTTGAGCTCATGCGATACAACAAGGAACAGCTGGTGGAGGGCCTCAGATGACAATGGAGAAGGAGATGGTGCACCAACAAATGTCACCAGACGGCAGTAAAAATGGCCCGGTGCTGGAGGTCAGAGACCTCTGGGCCGGCTACCAGAAAAGGAGCGCCCTTGAGGGGGTGAGCTTTTCAGTGAAGTCGGGCTCCGTGGTAGGGGTGGTGGGGCCCAATGGCGCAGGCAAGTCCACCCTGTTCAAGGTCATCTTAGGCCTCCATAAAAGGTGGCGGGGAGAGATTCGAGTTCTGGGCATCGATGGTAAAGATGGTCGGGCCTCTTTGGGTTATATGCCTCAGGTGGAGCAAGTGGACTGGCAGTTTCCCATAAGCGCCTACGATGTGGTGCTTATGGGGCGTTACGGACGCTTGGGGTTATTCAGGCGAGTGAGGAGAAAAGATAAAGAGGCGGCCTGGCGCTGCCTGGAACAGGTAGGCCTGGCAGATTTGGCAAGGCGGCAGATAGGAGAGCTTTCGGGAGGACAGCAAAGGCGAATCCTTATAGCCCGGGCCCTGGCACAGGAGCCTACCCTGCTGTTGCTGGACGAGCCCATGGCAGGGTTGGATGCCACTGCTCAGCACGAGCTACTGGCGCTACTGGAGGAACTACGTAAAGAAGGAAAGTCTATCCTAGTGGCGACCCACGATCTTTCTTGTGTGGCCACCAGCTTCAACCACGCCCTTTGTCTAAATAAACGGGTATTCGCATACGGTCCCCCCAAGGCCATTCTCACCAAGGAGGTACTCAACGCCACCTTCGAAAGCCACCTCCTGCTCCTGGATAGGGAGGGCGACGTATATGCGGTACATAAGTAGGGATATATTGTGGGCGATATATTCGTCGAGCCTTTAAGCTACGCCTTCATGCAGCGGGGACTGGTGGCGGTGGTGCTGGTTAGCGTGGTGAGCGCTGTTATAGGCACTTTCGTAGTGTTAAAAGGGCTGGCTTTCATCGGCGATGCATTAGCCCATTCCTCCTTTGCGGGAGTAGCCACCGCCTTCATCCTAGGCGGAAACATCTATTTGGGGGCCACCATATGGGCAGTCCTGGCCGCACTGATAGTGGGTTTTCTAAGGCGAAAGGCTCAAGTGAGCTTTGATACCGCCTTAGGAATCATCTTTGCCGGGGGATTTGCCCTGGGCATAGCCCTCATAAGTCGGGTGGACAATTACACTGTGGACCTCTTCAGCTTCCTGTTTGGCAACGTTCTGGGGGTGAGTTGGGCGGACTTGATAACCATAATGGTAATGGGTTTCATTGTCTTAGGAACCATCTTCTTTTTGTACAAAGATTTTCTGTTCATCTCCTACGATCCCACCATGGCGGCGGCCTCCGGGCTTCCCGTGGGCTTTCTCCAGTACTGCCTCATGGTCCTGCTGGGAATAACCACCGTGGTGGCCCTAAAAACGGTGGGGATAGTTCTAGTGGTAGCCATGTTAGTAACCCCCGCAGCCGCTGCATCCCTCCTCACCCGAAGGTTTCCCCTAATAATGCTTCTGGGCGCTATCATAGGGGCCCTATCCTCCATAGGGGGACTTTACCTATCCTTTCACATTCAAATCGCCTCAGGAGCAGCCATAGTGCTGGTGGCTACCGCCTTTTTCATGCTGGCCCTCCTCTTCTCACCCAGCCGAGGCCTCTTAGTAGGCAAGGAAAGGCCGATTTAGCGCTAAGATCCACTAGTGCTTAGTCCATCAAATTTCTTGCTGCTACTGCTAGTGCGTTCCACCGCCAAACGTCACGGGTGCTTACCCTCCCACCCCCAACCCCCCCGACTCCAAGGGGATTCATGGAGGGCGAAGCCCCCTGAAGCGTTCTGGGTGGGCTTCGTCGTGAGCAGTTCGTCTGAGGCTCACTCGAAGACCTCACTGTCGAAGGGTGGGAGGGAAAGGAAAGGTATTCCCATGATTGAGTGCTAGCCTTGTAGAAAACAAAGGATGCTCTGTCTGGAGCCAGCGCCGCCGCCCCCCTCTGCCAGCTCGTCGAAGACGGGTTCAAGATGATCCTAGTGGGAGAGGCCTCAACGATTCCCCTTGGTTAAGATATCGCTGCAGGAAGGCCCGGCTATCCAAAACAAGGAGAGACACTCCTTTGTTAAGGAGTGTCTCTCCTCTTTATACGATTAAACTTAACCGGGCGAAGACCCGCTCGCCTGCTACCCTTCCAAGGGGGATACAGTGAGTATCTCTAGGGTAGCGTCGGGATTGAGAATCAGCGAAAACTCTAACTCCAGTTCAGTGGCGGGGTCATCTTCCAGCCCGATGAAATCGGTGCGGCCGATGAGCACCTCGGCGTCGGTTCCCTCCAGGCCGCTGAGGTCGGAGTCAATGGTAATTTCTATCAGCTGACCAGCCACTGTCCACTCGATAAGCGATGTGCCTGGGACTCCAGTGATATTCTGCACGGTGCCTGTGAGCGTCGTCAACAGCCCCGCCGCGCTCAATCCAATTTCTTCGCACTCCACCCGCTGAGCGGTAATCTCGTCCTGGGTAAGAAGGGTGATATCTGTGTCGGGTGACTGGCCGATAGCTGGGAGACCAGTGGGCAGCTCCCCGTTGAGGAGCCCCGCCGGGTCACTTAGGTAGCGGAACAGCTCATTTTCGGCGTCCAACACCACCGTGGCGTTTTGAGACAGGAAGGTGGTGTAGGCCTCCAGGGTTCGAGAGAAGGCGAAGAATTCAGGGTCCTGGTTAAAGGCGTCGGCGAAGATTTTAACGGCTACAGCATCGGCACAGCCCCGGATCACATTGGAGTGCTTTGTGGCGATGGCGATGATGACCGCCCTCTGTCTATCTGCATCGGCCCTGATACGAAAGTCCTGCTCCGCTCCCTCGGCCCGAGCCTCAGCGGACAACCTCTGACGCTCGGCGGTCATCCGATTGTACACATCTTGAGAGATTGCAGGGGGGAAATCCGTCCTCTTCATTCTCACATCGATTATCGTGATACCCAGGCCCTCCCTGCCACTGCACTGGGGGGGGCCGTCGCAGGTTTTGGCGTCGCTTGCCCCCCTAACCCTCCCCTCTATTCTATCTCGTTGGGCCTTTATTATATCCCTCTGGTCGAAAAGGGCGATCTCCTTTCTCAGCTCACCGTTTATGATCTCCCCCAGCCTGGCGTCGGCTGCGGCTATATCCCCCCGAAGGGACTCAAAAAACCGCTTAGGGTCGATGATTTGGTATCGGCCGTAGGCATCTATCACCAGAAACTGCTTGTCCTTGGTAATCAGTTCAATAGGAGGGGCGTCGAACCGGAGGACCCGGTCATCGAACTTCACCACCGATTCGACAAAGGGTATCTTGCCGTGGATACCGGGTGCCTTAGCTACCCTCTTGAACTCGCCGAAGCGCAGGACGAGGCCCTGTTCGGTCTCATCCAGGGTGTACAAGCCGTTAGGAATGACGATGACGGCTGCAATACCCAGCACCGCTATGACTATTAAAGTTACTATTAATTTTCGTGGCATCTAATACCTCTTTAAGACAAACCTACTCTTGATCTCCTACTACTGGTTACTCTCGGCGGCAGCCCCTTGTTGAGTTGTACTGACCGTTTCCTCACCCAGAGGCAAGAGAGGCAATACCTCGCTACTAGCGCCCGACAGGATGACTTTCCTTATGTTCGCCAGGACATTCTCTATGGTCTCCAGATATAGCCTTGTCCTGGTGACCTCGGGGGCCACTACATACTCCTTCAGGATGGCGATGAACTTCTGAGCCTCTCCCTGAGCCTCGGCTGTTCGCGAGGCCTGAAACCCTCTAGCATCAAGGATCATCTTATCCCCCTCACCCTGGGCCCTGGGGACTATATCGCGTTCATAGGCTTGGGCCTCGTTGATAAGTCTTTCCTTATCCTGTCCTGCGGCCACCACATCGTCGAAGGCCGGCTTGACCTGAGAGGGGGGCTTTGCGTCTCGAATCTGCACTAGCTCGATGAGTATGCCCGCTTTGTAAGCGTCCATGATGCTTTGGAGCTCCGCTTTAATATCCTCCTCGATCTGGGCCCTCTGCTCGCCCAGGATGTCGTCAATGGTATTCTGACCCACCACCTTACGCAGGGCAGCCTCGGCGGCATCCCGCAGGGTCCTCTGCCCCGGGTCTCCCTCGGGGTCGGCGACGTTGTACAGGAAGGCCGCTATTCCCTCTATCTGCTTATTGGGGTCCCTGGGGTCAGGGACAACGGCAGGCGTGACCCGCCATTGCACCACTATCTGTACGTCCACCAGGTTGGTATCACCGGTTATGATAATGGCCTCTACGGGGAAGGGCTGAATGGTGGCGGGGGGGCCAGGGTCTATGGTGCGGAAGCCCAGCTCCAGGCTGCGGCGCTCCTGCACGTTTACCTTGGTTACGGTCTCAATGGGGGTGGGGATACGCCAGTGGATGCCCGGCTGGGCTATTGACACTAGCTTTCCGAACCTCTTAACCGCTGCCAACTGTCCTTGGTCAACAGTGTAAATACCCGTTGCCAACCAAATGAGGGCAGCCACCGCCACTATGAGAAATATTATCGAGCCAATGCCGAATTTCCCAAACCTTCCGCCCAGATTTTTGAAGATTGGGCCCATGGATTGCGTCATGCGATCGAAGTCGCCTCCGCCTCTTCTAGCCACTGAGGTCTCCCTTCAACTTATCGGAATACTTGTTCATAGTAAGCACTCTCTTTCATGCTTAAGGAGAAAAGACGATAGGCACATACCTGATATTGCCCTCATTCTCCCTCTTCATCCTGAAGCACCTTATATTCTGCTTCCGTAACATCGCCCTGCTCTTTCCTACCAGTGCCCCAAATATTTTGTCTATGTTCCTGAGCAATGCGAGACGGGGAAAGCTTGACGAAAACGATTAGGCCAATTATAAGCGCTAGTAGGTCGTCGACCCGGCCAAAGATGGGTATGAAATCCTTCACTAGATCCAGGGGCCACAACACGGAGAAACCCGCCATAGGGATAATGAATTTTAAAAAAAGTGGAACTCGTGGGTCCCGAAGAAGGCGCCACACTAAGACTATGTTCCTATAAGGGGCTACAATCTTCCTCAATATCTTCCCTCTATCGCCTCAAAGACAACTCATTATCTCATGTTATATTGCTATGTCAATATGGCAACCCAATTGTTTTGGACATTTTAACATACATGCTTGTATATTGCACAAGAAGGTTTTCATGCCTTGAAAGCTCTACATCTAATAAAAGGCTATCTTACCACAATTTCAAATTTTTCTATTAATCAAGGTTTAGCTCTTTAAATGGGTCTGGAAGAAGGCCAGGGTCTTCTGCCAAGCATCTTTGGCGGCCTTCTCGTGGTAGACCTCCCTTGTATCGTTAAAGAAGGCGTGATCCGCATCGGCATAGGACTGGACCTGGCCAGGCTTGTTGTGCTTTACCAAGGCATCCCTCAATCGGTTGGCATGTTCTGTGGTAATCCAGGGGTCCTGTCCAGCGTGGAAATATAGGAGGTGGCAGGACAGTCGAGGGATCAGGTCTATGGGGTTGACGGGAAACTCCTCTGTAGGCTCCTCATTGACTATCTGGCCATAAAAGGGGGCCGAAGCCTTAATCTCTCGGTTCTGACAGGCCATCAGAAGAGCATAGCCTCCCCCCATACAGAAACCCACTACGCCGATACGATCCCCCTTCACGAATTCTTGAGCCTTCAGGTAGTTCACTCCCTCGTTCAAGTATTTCATCGCCACATCATGTCTAAGGTTAGCCATCAATTTTTCCGCCTCATTGGGGTCTGCGGTGATTTTATTGCCAAAATGGGAGTACAAATCCACCGCTAACGCCACATATCCCTGGTTACAAAACCTGCGAGTAACATCCTTTATGTGGTTATCCACACCCCACCACTCCTGAATGACAACGAGGGCAGGATGGGTCCCAGGGGTTCTGGGCCTGCACAAAAAGGCAGATACATCCTGGTCGCCAACCTTGTAGCTAACGGCCGAGGAGATGACATCTTCAGCCATTGTGCCCACCTCCCCTTGTTTGTGAAAATATGAGCATACCTCTAAACCATATATTTTTTTCGAGGTTCTTGTCAAGCCCCTATTTCAACTTCTCGCTAATGAAGCGGCCTTAAGATATACTTTAATAATTTAGCTACTCTATATTAGCCCACATTTATTGACCCAAGATAAGCCTAGCGAGGGAATAGTTTGCACGAGGTGCAGTTAGCGGTGGCCCTAAGCGGCGCAGCTCTGGCGGCTTCTACTCTGGCAGCGGTCGCTGGATTCGGGGGTGCAGCCATCATGCTCCCCATCCTAGTGTGGGCCTTTGGCGTACGGGAGGCCATCCCCATCCTCACCGTGTCCCAGTTGCTGGGCAACCTTTCGAGGGTCTGGTTTAATCGGGGCGAGTTATCGGTGCCGGTAGTGAAGTGGTTTGCCCTAGGGGCTATTCCTGCGGCGATCATAGGGGGCGCCGTGTTTGCCACGGCTCCAACTCCCGCCCTGGTTCGTTTGCTAGGCGTATTTTTGCTGCTAGTGGTGCTCTACAGGCACACCCCTTGGGCTAAACGGGGTCGTGTCAGCTTACGGGGGTTTCTTCCCTTGGGGGCAACCTCAGGCACTGTATCTGCCCTGGTAGGGACTGTAGGGCCCCTCATGGCGCCTTTCTTTCTCGCCTATGGCCTAGTCAAAGGTGCATTTATTGGGACGGAAGCTCTAGCAACTGCGGTGATGCATGTTACTAAGCTGACTGTCTATGGAGGCTATGGCCTTCTTAGCACACGCACTATCCTCGTGGGAATAGCTATAGGGGCGGTAATGTTCCTCGGCTCATACTTGGGAAAAGGGATACTCAACCGATTGCCCGAGGCGCTGTTCCCCTACCTCATCGAGGCTGTGTTAGTCGCCAGTGGTCTGTTTTTTATTCTAAGGGCATAGAGATAGTCAAGGAGGAAACGCTCACCGAAGCTGCGATAATATGCATTATATGGAAGAGTTTTCCTCGCTTTCCTTTCGGGCTTCTCGGCAATGATTTTTAAATTGCTTCTATAAGGCTTAAAGGAGGTTTTCATGATTCGCATCAAAAGGCTGGACCACTACGGATTAAACGTTTCCAACCTATCGCGGGCGGAGGCCTTTTACTCCGAGACCCTGGGGATGGATATAGAGAGCAAGATGGGTCATATGACTCTTTTAAAAGGCGGCAACGCCGTTCTGGCGCTATTCGAGAACCCTAAGATCGTTCCTGGAGATACGGAGGATATTAAAGACCCTCTGGGAAAGGCCCATCACGCCTTCGAGGTGAGCCGGGAGGATTTTCAAAGGGCTTTGGAGCGCTTCCCCCAAGAGAATATCCCCCTTAAGGGGCCCATCGACTGGGGCGACCACGATTGTCTATACTTCCTCGACCCCGACGGCAATCTCTTGGAGTTGATAAGCAACAGGTAAATAGTATAATATCCTACCTGACGAGATTTTTCGACTTATGAGGGAGGATTTTACACCGGATTCTTTCTCTGATTCATGGCCCACATTAAAGGCAGGAGGATATCGTGGAATATCCTGTGATTGAAAAACCAAAACCGGAAGATATGCCGGTTAAGCCCAATATAGCGGACTACGATGCGCTTCGGCAGAAGTTCAGTTGGGATGAGATTGTTAAGGAGCTGGATGGGTTAGAGGGTGGAGGATTGAATCTGGCTTATGAGGCCATAGACCGCCACACCAAGACTCATCGAAAGGATAAGGTGGCCCTTTATTGGGAGGGCAAGGATGGGGAATCTGAGACCTATTCCTTCTCCGACCTGCGAGATGAGACCAATAAATTCGCCAACGTGTTGAAGGGCCTGGGGGTGGAGAGAGGGGATAGGGTATTCATTTTCATGGAAAGGATCCCCGAGCTATACATAGGCTTCTTCGGCATTCTGAAAGCCGGAGCCATTGCAGGGCCTCTCTTCTCGGCCTTCGGCCCAGACCCGGTTAAAGACCGTCTGCTGGACAGCGGCGCCAAGGTCCTCGTCACCAGCCCAGAGCTGAGAAAGCGCATATCCCATATCCTGGGGGAGCTGCCAGATTTAAAACACATCATAGTTGCTAATAAAAATAATAGGTATACGGGGGAGCTGGAGGCTGGAGACATCGAATACGAGAGGGCGATGGCCACCGCATCGGCCCAGTTCGACATCGTAAAGACCACCAAGGACGACTTCTCCATAATGCATTACACTTCGGGCACTACGGGTAAGCCCAAGGGAGCGGTGCACGCCCATCAGGCGGCGATTCAACACTACGCCACCGGCAAGTGGGCCCTGGACCTCCACGATGATGATATCTACTGGTGCACCGCCGACCCTGGCTGGGTGACGGGCACCTCCTACGGCATGGCGGCCCCGTGGACCAACGGCATATCCCAGGTCATATACGAGGGTGGCTTTAAGGCCAGCGCCTGGTATTCCATAATACAAAAGTACAAGGTTACCGTATGGTATTCCGCCCCTACCGCCATCCGAATGTTGATGAAGGCCGGGGAAAAGATCCCCAATCAGTACGATCTGAGCAGCCTCCGCTATATTTGCAGCGTGGGCGAACCCCTCAACCCCGAGGCCATCATGTGGGGACTGAAGGCGTTTAGTATGCCCATCCACGACAACTGGTGGCAGACGGAGACGGGGGCCATCCTCATTGCCAACTATCCTATTCTCGACATCAGGCCGGGCTCCATGGGCAAGCCCACCCCGGGAGTGGAGGCCGCTATCCTGAGCGAAGACTACGAAGAGCTGCCGCCTGGGGAGGAGGGGCACCTGGCCATTAAACCCGGTTGGCCCTCTATGTTTCGCACCTACTGGGGAAACGAGAAGCTTTACAATTCCCGGTTCCAACAGGGCTGGTACATTACTGGGGATAGGGCTCGCAAAGACGAAGACGGCTATTTCTGGTTCGTGGGTCGGGCCGACGACGTTATCAACACCGCAGGACACCTGGTGGGGCCCTTTGAGGTGGAGAGCGCCCTCATCGAGCACCCTGCCGTGGCCGAGGCAGGAGTCATCGGCAAGCCGGACCCCATCGCCATGGAGGTGGTCAAGGCCTTCGTCTCCCTGAAAGAGGGCTACAGCCCCTCGGAGCAGCTCCGTCGAGAGCTGATGCGCTTCTCCCGTGAGAAGCTATCGGCGGCGGTGGCCCCCCGAGACATAGAGTTTGTGGACTCCCTGCCCAAGACCCGCAGCGGCAAGATCATGCGGCGCCTCCTCAAGGCCCGGGAGTTGGGCCTGCCCGAGGGGGATACCAGCACCTTGGAGGAGGACTAGGTTTGCACACGCTTAGTATCCCACCCACCCATCCCAAGGTTCTACATTGGGGGACACCCCCAAACCCCCGCCAGAGGGATCTTACCCCTCTGGATTCCCCCAACCCCCTGCAATGCCCCATAAATCTGGACAGGTGGGGGCTTTAGTTGGCACGGGTTACCGAATTTGACATCTTTGTCCGCTCCACGGACATGGATGCCGACCTAATAGTCAACAACGCCATATATTTCATGTATTTCGAACAAGCTAGGCTGGAGCACATGTTGGCTTTAGGGATAATAGTTGAAGGAGACCCTTCTAGGACATTCACCTTAGCAGAGACCTCCGCTCGCTTTAAGGCTCCAGCCTACCACAGGGATATCCTCACCGTGAAGACAAGGACGGCGGAAGTTAGAAATCGTAGCTTCGTCTTCGCCTATGAGGTGGTCAATAAAAAGACAGGCAAATTGGTCGCCGAGGGCGGCTCAACGCAAGTTTGGTTAGACGCAGAGGGTCGGCCCACCCCCCTGCCTCCAGATGTGCGCAGGGTCTTAGAACAATCCTTATAAAAGGTGCCCTTGGATGCCGTATGTGATAATCCGTTTCCTCCCCTTTTATTATGGATGGGTTGGCCATGATGGAAGCTGTTAGAGTTGATTCGACATTTCATAACAGGGCAGAAGAGACTGAAGTCATCGTTCCCTGGGCACCGAGATGAGGATTGACAGAGCATAGAGCCGCGAGTATCTTTCAGGTCGCCGCAAGGGGCACCGATTTGAAGCCATATCAAGTTGAAATGGGAAATATCCGATGAAATCAAGCGCAGAATCGTGGGCGCTTACTCGCCAGCTCAAGCAGCAGGCGGTGGCGCTGGGCGCTGACCTAGTGGGCGTGGCCCCGGTGGAGAGATTCGAAACGCCACCCTTCGATGAAGATAAGGTCCACGGATACCCACCTACAGGTTACGAACCCAGCGAGCTACTACTCGGTACGCGCAGTATTATCGTGCTCGGCCTTGGCCAGTTGACAGGGGTGATGGAGTCTGCCGTAGCCGATGCCGAGACCACCTATGCCTTTGGCAACTTCGGCTACGTGCATCTTAACCGTACAATGAACAACATCACCTATGCTCTGGCACGCTGGCTGGAGGCCCGCTCCTGGACGACGCTGCCGCTAGGCGCAGCTCTGGCCGCTCGCTTCGATGTTACGAAGCAACACGGCGAAGGCGCCACGGCACCGCTATACGGCATTTTTAGCGTGAAGCGTGCCGCTGTGCTGGCGGGGGTCGGGCGGAGGGCAAAGAACGGGCTAGTCGCCACACTTGTGTACGGCACCAAGACAAGGCTGGGAGTACTTTTGACCAAAGCCCCTTTGGAAGGCGACCCGATACTTGAGGGATCACCCTGCCCCCCCAATTGTAGGATCTGCGTTGACGTGTGCCCCATGGAAGCGATAACCCCCGAAGGCCGTGTTGACCATGTCAGGTGCTTTTCAGACTGCGGAAGACGGGGTGCCACCTTCCAGGAAGCGATACAGAACATGCAGCAACGATACTCTAGCAATGACCCAAGCGACGACTACCTGGCCGGCGAGCATTACGCCATAGACAGCTTTGGTAACAGGCGGTGTCGCGTTGCGTGCATGGCATTGTGCCCGCTGGGTGAAAACCCGAGCCCGAATTTGCTGCAGCGCAGCAGGGATTGGGGCAAGAAGCATCCCAAAGTGAACTTGGAGCTATGGCACAGACCTGCGCAGCATAGTGGGTAGAGTCCCGGCAGGTATCCCCTGGCCGAGGCCAGTGCTCATGGCCCATGACAAGCGTCGCAGAGGTCGGAGTTGCCCCTTCTCACCCTAATCACCCCGTAATGGTGACCGGCCTGGGGCCCGGAACGCCGCCCGGGTCGGCGACGGGTGGAACTGCGAATGCATACGGCAAGTTGTATAATGGCAGTGCACTAAGCCATTGCGCTCAGGAGGTAAATTGTGGCGGGGTATCGGATAAATCCTGACAAGAAGTTCTATAATTTCCACGGCAGGATGTCGCCGGTGGAGGTGGAGGATACCCCGGCGGAGATACCCCCCGAGAGCCCCAAGACCCACCCCAAGCTCATCACCGACACCACCTTGAGGGATGGGGCCCAGGACCCTCGCTTTGCCCTGTTCCCCTCGGAGGCCAAGCTTAAATACTATGACCTCCTCCATGAGCTGGACAACGGCACGGGAACCATCGAAGCCATCGAGGTCTTCATCTACCAGAAGCGAGACGTCTGGGTGCTGGAGAAGCTGCTGGAGCGGGGCTACCAGTATCCTCAGGTGACCACCTGGACCCGAGCCACCCCCAAGGACATTAAGCTGCTGGTGGACGTCTCCCAGGGAGAAATCAAGGAGACGGGGATGCTGGCATCCTCATCGGATCACCATATCTTCGATAAGCTGAGATTTCACAGCAAGGAGGAGGCGGCGGAGAAGTATCTAGTGCCTATTCTCACCGCCATGGACAACGACATCACACCCAGGGTTCACCTGGAGGACGCCACCAAGGCCGATATCGATGGCTGGGTGATTCCCTTCATGCAGCGGGTCCTGGACGAGACCAAGGGAGAGGCCAAGTTCCGGGTATGCGATACCATCGGTTACGGCATCCCCGACCCTCACGCCGCCCCACCCTTCGGAATACCTAAGCTGATATCCACTCTCCTCCGAGAAACGGGGGCGGAGCTGGAGTTCCACGGCCACAACGATTTCGGCTACGCCACCGCCAATAGCATGGCCGCCTTCATCTACGGCTGCAAGAGGGTCAACGCCGCCTTCGGCGGACTGGGAGAGCGCACCGGTAACGCCTCCCTGGAGCAGATAGTAGCCAACTACATCCGCCTCTATGGCGACCCCGGGTTCAATCTAGAGGCTCTTCCCGAGATAACGGAACTCATCAGCCGTGATGTGATGCCCATAAATGAAAAGCAACCCATAGTTGGTGAGGTGTTCACCACCCAGGCAGGCATCCATCAATCGGGCATCGAGCGGCAACAGATGGCTGAGGGGGGCCTCATATACCTGCCCTTTGCCCCCGAGCTGGTGGGCCGCTACTCCGTGGAGTTTAACCGCATTGGCGCCCTCTCCGGCATGGACGGCATCGTCTCCGTTCTCAATCGCCAGGTAAAAGCCACCACTGGAGAGGAAGGTAAATACACCACCGCCAGCCGAGTAGCTAAATACATCTACGATAAGGTTCAGGAGGCCTACAACGGCCAATACGATGAGGCCCATGATAGTTATGTGAATTATCGCAGAGACTTTTTCACCTCTCAAGAGATCCTGGAGATGGCTCGCTCCTATGAGGCAGAGCAAAAGGGCGCTTAAGGCCTTTATCTGAAGGGGAAGGCCTTAGTCGTTCTGGGAAAAACATAAGGGACGGGCCGGGAGGGAAAGAAAACGTAGGCCTTCTGCGGCGAGATATAGAAAACATATTCTGAAAAGACGTATCTGGAAGATCAGTCAATCCTTGTAACGCATTTATCCCCCCTGCCCGCCCCCAGAGAGCTTCCTCTTGTTAGTGGCCAAGGGAAATCGCCTTTAAAGAAGGCACAAGGGGTGGGCCGGGAGGGAAAGAAAACGCACTCCTTCCGCGGCGAGAACAGGAAACACATTCTGAAAAGGCATATCTGAGAAATAGGCCAATCCTTTAACATGTTTATCCCACCCTCCCGCCCCAAGGCGCTTCCTCACCCGGCCAGACCTTACCTCTGCTCCACAGATTTCAGAGCTCCTAGCCCACCATAGATAGAAGGAATTCGATAACGGTATCTGTCAGCTTTTTTAGCTTGTATTCCTGGGATATGCTAAGCTTAATTCGTCATGGGTGAGCGATGCAAAAAACTAGAGCCCCTGCTGGAGGGGGAGGCTAAGGCCCAATACGTAGAGGCTATGTTCTCTCGTATTGCGAAACGATACGACTTAGTCAATACCGTGATGACCCTGGGCATGCACCATCGATGGCGTCGCATGACTGCTGAGCTCGCCATCGCCGGCTTAAAGGGGAAGGCGATGGATATAGGTACAGGCACTGGAGATTTAGCTTTAGCATTGGCGGCTAGAGCAGATGTAACTAAAGTTATAGGCGTCGATTTTTCCTCTAACATGCTTAAGCTTGCCTTCCAAAAGGCCAAAGGGGAAAAGCTGGAGCACAAGATAGATTTCATCCTAGGGGATGCCCTGAGTCTGAGCTTCGTCGATGACTCCTTCGCATGTGCCACCGCAGGCTTCACAGTGAGGAATGCAGTGGATGTGTCCAAGATGATAGGTGAAATGCGCAGAGTGGTGATACCTGGAGGTCGAGTGGTAATACTGGAGCTGACACCCTTGACCCCAGGCAATCCTTTAGCCCCGCTGGTAGACCTCTACTTGAACGGTTGGATCCCTTTGGTTGGGAGGGGGTTGGCGAGGGATAGAGCCGCTTATTCTTATCTGAGTCGCTCGGTGGGCAGCTTTCCCACCAGCAGCGAATTGGCACGACTGCTGGAAAGGGTAGGTTTAAGGAAGGTGAGCTACCGCGTTTTAGGCATGGGGGCGGTGGCTATTCATTGGGGATTGAAGGAAAGATAACCAGTTGAGGACATGTGGACAACGACGGAGCCTCACCAGATCAGCTTCCTTTATAAGAGCCAAGTTGAAACAATGGAAGTAGTAGCGTATACTACGCATAAACTTTAACTGAGTAAATCTTTCTTCAAGGATATTTTACTCAATATGATAAAATAACGGATAAAGAATTAAGGATTCTGAAAATCTGTAAAGGAAGGGGGTGATGGCGGCAATGTCACTAGAGCCTGAAACAATGGAAATCGAAGCCAACATTCCTCAGGGAAGGCTTCTGACGGCGTCTTTGTTGGGACTTGCCGGCGTGTCTATAATTATTGCAGCAACGGTGATGTGGGTGATAATAGCGGACAAGAGCGCAGGTTTTTATGGCTTACCCAAAGAAGCCCGCGATACGGCAGGAACACAAGCATTCGTGGAGAGAGGGTTTGGCTCTTTAGATGATAGCAATCAAACCCTGGCAAACGGCGGATTTATTAGAGCCCTGCCAGGATGGCTAGCGCCCCTGTCCTTTGTGGGGATAGCCTTACTGTTCCTGGCCATTTCAATTGCTTTCACCGCAATTATGCAACGGGTGCAACTGCGAATGAGGGTGATGATGATAGTCTTGCCTAAGCTCGTAAAGAGATGACGGGCAGAGGTTTAAGGAGATATCTTGAGAAAAATCAGACTAAGATCCATCGTGGGTAAAGTAGCAGGAGGATAACATGGCTACTTATGATGCAGCAGCAGAGGCGATAGCTCGGCCCGCAGTAAGAGTGACGGGAATGCAGGCTATGGCCTCGAGGATGTGGGCCCCCTTCATTATCATGGGGGTCTTAGTAGTATTAGCGTCCTTCGTTATAGGAGTCATTGTAGCCCAAGTCTCCGCCGACTATTTCGGAGAAGCCGCCGCGGCTCGAGAGACGGCAGGAAGCCAAGCCTTCGTAGATCAAGGGTTCGGCTCTCCGGCGGAGGGTAAAGAGCTAGTGGATAAAAAGGTCTTCATAGAATCCACCAGCGCATGGCTCACCCCATTTACGTTTCTGGGGCTGGGCTTGATACTGGGTGGCATAACCTTTCTTTTGGCCACCATCTTGGGAACTCTGAGGGTGGCTGGCGGTAATGTTCAGCAGGCCCTGGGCACTAATATAGTAGTCCCTTCGCCGCCGGTGACGGCCCGGCTGTTTCCCATGTTCATGATGATGGGGCTGATGATCCTGATAGGCGCCCTGGCCATAGGCATAATCCTGGCTATTCTGAATGCGGACTACTGGGACCACTCTATCGTTGTGTTGAACGCCGCTCCCGCCGGGTCAGGCCTGGTATCTGACCTGGGCACTATCCGAGCCGTAGAGACGTGGCTGAACCCCTTTAAGTTCGTGGGGATGGCCCTCCTTCTCTCGGGCATCGGGTTGGCCCTGACCACCATAGTGTGGACTCTAAGGTTCCAGAGCAGGAGACTGCTGGACATCCTGGCCGGTCGGCCCTAGAGGATGAGCACTTAAGGATTTAGGGAAAAGGTTCGGCTACATCCTATATAAGTAATCCTTTAAACCAGTTTTCCCCTTATTCGAAGTGGGCTCACACTCACGGGTAAGGGGGGAAGTGGTTTTGATGGGCTTTCTTAAACAAGGTCCTCTATCGCGTCCTCTGTCATGCCCAAAAGGCTGGACAGGATCTCTCTGGTATGCTCGCCCAGATGGGGGCAGGCCCTCTCTACACTGGCGGGCGTACGGGAGAGCTTGATGGGGGTGTTCACCACCTTCACCTTACCTATAGTAGGATGAGACACCTCCACGATCATCTGTCGAGAGAGAACCTGAGGATCCCGAGCCACCTGATCTATGCCGTTGATGGGCCCACAAGGAACGCCCAGGGCTGATAACTGCTCCAACCACTCACCAGTAGTCTTCTTTGCCATGGCTTCGTTTAATATCGGCTCCAATTCATCGTAATGTTGGGTGCGGGACCAACCCGTTTGAAACCTCTCATCGTCTATGAGGTCCACTCTATCCAAGGCAGAGCAAAAAAGGGCCCACTGGCTCTCCCCGACTAGGGCTACCGTTATATATCCATCCCTGGTGCCAAAGGCCTGAAAAGGGGTGCTCACGGGATGGCGAGTGCCCAAAGGTCTGGGCACGTCCCCCGTGGCAAAAAACCTGGCAAAGGCGTTTTCCAGAAGGGCCACCTGACAATCCAGCATGGCTATATCCACCATCTGACCCTTACCACTCATATTTCGTTCACGCAGGGCGGCGAGGATGCCCACCACTGTAAAGAGGCTGGCAGCGATATCTCCCAAGGAGACCCCAGGCCTTATGGGTGGGTTGCCGGGCTCGCCGGTTATGCTCATAATGCCCCCCATGCCCTGCACTATGACATCTAAAGCCGGCCTTTGGGCGTAAGGGCCAGTCTGGCCGAAGCCAGAGATGGAGGCATATATGATTCGAGGGTTGTACTGGCTGACCGTCTCGTAGTCCAAGCCCAACTTCTTCATGGTGCCTGGCGAGAAGTTCTCCACCAGCACGTCCACCTTGGCAGCCAGCTTCAGGAAGACCTCTTTGCCCTTGGGCGTGTTGAGATCTAAGGCAACACTCTTCTTTCCTCGATTAATGCTAAGGAAATAAGAGCTTTCCCCATCGATAAATGGGCCTGTGCCTCTAGCTATGTCGCCTACCTGTGGCCTCTCTACTTTTATCACCTCTGCACCCAGGTCCGCCAGAACCATGGTGGCAAAGGGTCCCGATAATATCCAGCTCAGGTCCAAGACCCTGAGGCCCTCTAAAGGTCCTCCCATAGTTTCCTCCTTTCCCGATAGCGGTGAGATTTATCCTGCAGCATTGCCATAGAATTCTACTACGAGGGAGCCTCATAATACTACTGGTGTTGCGTCTCCTTAAGGCGTGGCTTTCCTCATCCTAACCTGTGGCATTAGTCTGATCCCCCAAATCTCTTTACCAATGGGCAGACACCGTAGTCTGCCAACGTTATCCTTCTTTTCCCACCCAGTCGTTCGGCTGGGAATGAAATGGCTTTTTATGACAGAGTACTAGAGAGAAAGGCTTTTAAAAAGCCCTTGACATACTCGAAAAATGCGCTATATTAAGGGCACCACTCATTTTGTGGGCCTAAGACAACTGAATATATAGGCAAAGGTGCGCCCAGATGGGCGCTTAAAAGGGGAAGTCCGGTGAGAGGCCGGCGCTGTCCCGCAACTGTATGTCGCTGATGAATCTATCGGCGGCGAGCCAGGTCTCCTGCCACTGCCAAGTGTCTCAAGCCTTCGAGGAAAGGCCAGGCCATATCCAAAAGGATTCAAACCCCGCCTGTTCTCAATGGAGGGGTTTTTTGTTGATTGTTGGGTATTAGCTAGCCCCTTGCTTCAGCCTTGAGGCAAGGGATTTTTATTGGCTACACCAACTAAAGTAGAGAGGAGTAGAGGCATGAAACCTAACTTCAAAATCAGGGGCCTCAGCCTCTGGATCGCCTTTCTGGTAGCGCTTTCTGTTATTGCGGCGGCCTGTGCAGAGGAGGCGCCTACACCCACACCCACGACTACGCCTATTCCTACCTCTGCTCCCACCCCTTCGCCAAGCCCCACTCCATCGCTGTTTCCCCTGGTGCTTACTGACAGCAACGGCAAGGAGGTGATTCTTGAGGAGCCCCCAGAGCGCATTATCGCCTTTGATTCGGCGGCGGTGGAGATACTGTTCGCCATAGGGGAGAGCCACAGGATAGTGGGCACTCACTCCTTCGTAACCTATCCACTTGAGGTGGCGGATATACCCAAGGTGGGCGACGCCTTCAACATGAACTTCGAGAAGATAGCGGAGCTTGAGCCTGACCTGGTGTATGTCTTCTTCGACCGCTTCCTTCCCGACTTAGAGGCGCTGGGGGTGAAGGTCTTGTACATCCAGACCCTTGGTCAGAGCCTGGACGAGGTTGTGGAACAGATACGCCTTTGGGGGCGCATAACCAATAACGCAGGGGCCGCGGAGGAAGCGATCCGAGCCTTTGAAGCCCGCATTAGAGCTGTGGAAGAGGGGGTGGCGGCGGTGAGGGAGGGGCCCAGGGTGTTCCACGATGTGGGTGACCTATGGACACCCGGCCCCGATACCCTCATAGGCCGTATCTACTCCCTCCTGAAAGCTGAAAACATCGCTGAGGAGATCTCTGGGTTTCAGCAGTTCAGCGCAGAAGTCATTGTTGAGAAAGACCCCCAGGTGATCATTACTTTAGAGGATGGGCGGGAGGAGTTTCTCAACAATCCCGCCTTCCAGGGAGTGGCGGCAGTGAAGGACGGTAAAGTATTCGCTCTACCAGGCGACTTCCTTAGCGTAGCCGGCCCCCGGCTAGCGGAGCAGATGGAGGAGCTGGCAGAGCTCCTTTATCCCGACATATTCGGCGGTTAGGAGAGCGGTAGGCCTGGCAACGAAGGAAAAGGTTTAACGGTTTGCAGAGACAAGGAAATGGGCCTATTTAATTTGAGGCACATAGCCCGGACTGGCAGGGAGGCCGGGGAGGCAGGATTCGAGAGCCCGTCCCTGGCATACCCCTGGTGGCGCATCATCATCGGCCTGGTGGTCTTGCTGGTGATAGCCGTCTTTGCCTTGAGCCAAGGCTCCGTCGATATGCCAGCTCTCACCATCCTAAAGATCCTGGCCTCCAAAATACCGGGCCTGGAGATAACACCCACCTGGCCCGAAAGCTGGGACACCATACTGTGGCAACTTAGGCTGCCTCGGATCCTTCTGGCGGGGATGGTGGGAGGGGCTCTGGCTATGTCGGGGGCCACATACCAGGGCCTATTCCGCAACCCCCTGGCCGACCCCTATCTAATAGGCGTAGCGGGCGGGGCAGGCCTAGGAGCGACAATAGTAATTGTCACCGCGGTGCCCATCTACCTTGGCGGGTTCAGCCTACTACCTATTGCCGCCTTTCTGGGAGCCATTATCGCCGTAGCCATAGCCTACGCCGTCGCTCGGCGGTCCGGCGGGCTGCCCCTAACCACCCTGATACTGGCTGGGGTGGCCATAGCCTTCATGACTGGCGCCGCCACCAGCCTTTTGATGATACGTAGCGATCCCGACGTGAAGCCCCTGCTGGGCTGGTTGCTGGGAGGGTTCGCCAGCACACAATGGAAAGACATCATAATAATACTGCCTTACCTATTCCCTGGGGTGTTTATCATGTTTGCCTACCGTCGCGTACTCAACCTGTTCCAGGTGGATGAGGAGGAGGCGAAGCAGCTAGGCGTCAACGTGGAGCGGGCTAAGCTGGCTCTCATCGTGGTTGCCTCCCTCAC
>JAZGDP010000206.1:0-6738 GCA_036477885.1 Dehalococcoidia bacterium | reverse complement strand
TTCCTCCCGGATCAGTAGCTTTCCAAGGATTTATCGAAGGCGACAGGCTCAAGTTTACCATGAGCCAAGGCATTGCACTAGGGAAGCTCTGAGGGCCCCTTATTCGCGCTCCCTTCGAGGAAATGATTGCGCAGAGCTTAGCCTGCTGATACAATGTTTGCGTCGGGACAAGCGCATAACGTTAAGCCACCGATGGAGGGGCAGTTGGCCAAGGTTAGGCCCATCCAATTTGGCACCTCCTTAGGGCAGGAGCCAGTTATTTGAGTAGCTATTTAAGCAGTAACCACTAATTACCAATAAGGAGGATAAATATGCACTACTATCTGTTCGATACTAAATTGGGCTGGATGGGGGTGGCCGCCTCCCCGGCGGGCCTGCGCCATGTGACCCTTCCCTGCTCTTCCCCCGATGTCGCTTTAGAGACCATGGGGCGAGATGTAGAGGGCGCTACTATGGATGAAGAGGTTTTTGGTGACCTGCCCCATCGCTTGCAGCGCCACATGAACGGTGAGCGGGTCTCCTTTCCCGATAAGATGGACTATAACGGGGCCACTCCCTTTCAAATAGCGGTGTGGGAAGCGGCTCGCTCCATACCTCTCGGTGAGACCCGCAGCTATGGCTGGGTAGACGCATCCATCGTTAATCCTTATGCGCCACGAGTGGCGGGTCAGGCATTGTGTGCCAATAGGATTTGCATCGTCGTGCCCTGCCACCGGGTCATCGGAAACGATGGAGGGCTGTGTGGGTTCGGTGGGAATCTACCGCTGAAACAGCGCCTGTTGGAGCTGGAATCCAAAGCTTATGAGACTGTTCGGAGCTAGCAAAAAAACGTTTTAACCGGGGTATTGCTCGTCTGAGGGAGGTTAAGGATGGCACAGCAGTTTCCCCTATTGTTTAGCCCTGTCAAGGTAGGCAATATCACGCTGCGCAATCGAATAGTCAACACCGCCCACGGCACAGGCTTCGCCAAAGACCACCTTATCACCGAACAGCACATCTATTACCACATGGAACGGGCCAAGGGGGGGGTGGGCATGAGCATTATAGAGGCCACCAGCGTCCACCCTTCCTATGACATAGGCGGCTTCAACATGATCTGGAACCATGATGACTCCATAATCCCCTTGTACCAGCGGCTGTCTAAAGCGGTGCACGAAAACGGGGCTAAGATCCTCACCCAGCTAAGCCATGGCGGCAGGCAGGGATACAGTGGCGGCATCATGCGCCCCGTGTGGGCACCCTCCCCCGTCCCCTCCCCCGACTCCTTTCAGGGGGCTAGCGAGATACCCCACGAAATGGAGGAGGAGGAGATAGCAGAGGTGGTGGAGGCCTTTGGCCAGGCGGCTTACCGAGCAAGGGAGGGAGGACTGGATGGGGTGGAGCTCCATGGTGGCCATGGTAATCTGATTCAGCAGTTCATGACCCCTTGGGTCAACCAGCGAACCGATAAATACGGCGGAAGCCTGGAGAACAGGCTGAGGTTCGCCATGGAGGCCATCGACTCGGTGAGGAAGAAGGTGGGCGACGATTACGTGGTGGGTATACGCATCAGCGGCGATGAGTTCATAGACGGCGGACTCACCTTAGACGATATGAAGAAGATCGCCCGAAGGCTAGCAGCCACCGGTAAGATCGACTATATCAACGTGAGTAATAGCAACTATTCCGACCTTAGAAGCATGGCCATGCATATACCCTCATATTATATACCTCCAGCCAATTTCTCCTATCTGTGGGCAGGGATAAAAGAGGCGGTGGATATCCCCGTCATCGGTATAGGCAGGATCTACACCCCTGACTTGGCGGAGTGGATCTTGGACGAGGGTAAGGCGGATATGATAGGGATGGTGAGGGAGCTCATCGCCGACCCCCATCTGCCTAATAAGGCCCGAGAGGGTAATGTAGACGATATCCGTGCTTGTGTCGCCTGTATGCAAAGCTGCATTGGACGCCTACATGAGGGACTTCATATCAGTTGTATCTACAATCCGGTAACTGGTCGGGAGAGGGAGTGGGCTAATCTAGAGCCTGCCGCCATCAAAAAGAAGGTGGTGGTGGTGGGTGGAGGGCCTGCTGGGCTGGAGGCGGCACGGGTGGCTGCCGAAAGAGGCCATCAGGTTACCCTATATGAGAAGTCTGGTAAACTGGGGGGCCAGGTGAATACTGCGGCTAAGGCGCCGCTCCGGGGAGACTTTGGGGATATCGCAGCATATCTGGAACTACAGGTGAGGAGGTTGGGAGTAGAGGTGGTAATGGGGGTGGAGGCCACCCAGGATATGATTCTGAAGCTCAATCCCGATGCCGTGGTGGTAGCCACGGGGTCCATTGCTCTCATGCCCGACGTTCCCGGTGTGGATATGGGTAATTCTATATCAGCAAGAGAGGTGCTGGAGAAGAAGATCGAGTTGGGAGAGAAGGTAGTTGTTGTGGACACCGAGGGGCTGCACCCTGCCACCGACGTGGCCGAGTTTCTGGCGGATCGGAGCAAGAAGGTGGAGATTATCACCACTAAGCCTTATGTGGGTATGGAGATAGAGGGTATGAAATGGCGTCTCCTCTTCGAACGGCTACTGGAGAAAGGAGTGGTGATGACGCCTTTCACCGGGATAAAAGAGATTAGGGAGGACTCCGTGGTGGTCTATAACACTATTACTGACCAGGAGAGGGAGATCGAGGGAGTGGACACGGTGGTGTTCGCCGTGGGGGGTGTCGCGGAAAACGGCCTTTATCGTTCTTTAAAGGGCAGGGTCAAGGAGCTGTACGCTATCGGGGACTGCGTAGCTCCTCGGGAGGTGGAGCAGGCGGTATACGAAGGCCATAAGGTTGGGAGAGCCCTATGAGGACAGGGATTGCCCCTCGGAGCGATGCCGTTCGATTACAGCCTTGGCCTCGGTCAGCCACTCTTTGGGTACCATGAGGCGGCAGGGCTTGGGGGAAACTCCCAGATAGGTGGGGGCATCATCGGGTAGGAGGCTCGCGGGTATCCCTTCCTCTACCAGGAGATCGCGCCACATCTCGGCTATCAGTTGATTGGGTGCGGTTAAGAGACGCACCAGCTTCATTAGTGTCTCTATTCTTGAACTCTTAGGCTCTCCTTGCCTATCAGCGGAGCCAGCCGTTCATGGAGTTCTCTAGTGTATTCTACGGCGATATTAGGCACATCCAAGTTAACCTGCTTCTTATCGGTATAGATGGTTAGATGAACGGCATCTTCCCCGCTGTAGTCCTTCAAGATAGCGAATATCCCCTTTAAAAGCTCTAGGTCCTCTTTTTCGGCGCCCGTTTCTCGCAGGGTTAGCCAGAGGGCTCGGCGCTTCTCCGGGGGCTCAGCCTCTTTAGAGTTGCTCTCTTCGGCCGCAGGTGTGACTACCTTGGCGGGAGGGGTCTCCTGGGGTCCTGCATCCTCTTCCTGAGGAGGTTTGTAAAGTTTTGCAGCGTCACAGGCAACGGAGACCCTATCATCCCATATTCGGACCTTTCCATGGATGACTAGGAAGTTACCTTCCTCCCACAGCTCGGAGGTGTCTTTGTACACATTGTCCCATACGGTGACCTCCACTTCACCGTCAATATCCTCTAGAATGGCTAATACGATTGTTTTGCCGGCGCGAGTGGGTTTCTGCCTTGCTGAAGAGACCTGTCCTACTAACACTACGTTTTGCCCTGCCATCTCTCCATCGATCTGTCCACAGGTGGCGGTAACCTCTGGAGGGCGCTGGCGGACCGCTCGGTTAAAAGGGTGGTCAGAAAGGTACACCCCCAAAAGCTCTCTCTCCCACTCCAGCCTTACATCGTCAGGGATATCTCGCTTCTCCAACTCCAGAGCGGGCATAGGCACCGGCACGCTCTCCCCCAGAAGATCGAACATGGTGGATTGTCCCGTCTCCTTGAGTCTAGCCTCCTGCTGGGACAAGGAGATGATGCGGTCTACGTTGTCCAGAATGGCCCCTCGGTCGCCCAGGCAGTCCAAGGCTCCTACCTTCACCAGGTTCTCCAAGACGCGTTTGTTCATACCACGCAGATCGGCCCTTCGGCAGAAATCCTCCATGGATTTAAAGGGCCCTTCCTGCTCCCGCTCCTCCAGCGTGGGTTTCATAACGGCGGCACCCACATTCTTGATGGCGGCCAGCCCAAACCTGATGGACGGCTTCCCCTCCTCCGCCTCCTCAATGGAGAAATCGGGTTGGCTCTTGTTGATGTCGGGAGGTAGGACGAGTATGCCCAGCCGCTGACATTCGGCGACGGCGGCCCTTACCTTATCGGTCTGCCCCAGATAGCAGGTCAGAAGGGCGTTCATGTACTCAGCGGGGTAATTGGTCTTAAAATAGGCTGTCCAGTAGGCAATGAGCGCATAGCTTATACTATGGGCCTTGTTAAAGGCATACCCAGCGAAGGGCTCAATGAGGTTAAACACCTGCGTTGCTACTTCTTGGGAGAACCCCTTCTTCTTGGCGCCACGGACAAAGCGCTGACGCTCCTTTTTCATCAGCTCAGATATCTTCTTGCCCATGGCCTTCCTCACCACATCGGCTTGTCCCAGGCTGTAGCCGGCGAAGGTCTGTAGAATGAGGAGAACCTGGTCCTGATAAACTATGACCCCATAGGTATCTCGGAGGACCTCCGCCAAGGCAGGGTGAGGAAACTGTATGGGCGACTGTCCGTGTTTGGCTTGAATGAAGGTGGTGATGTGCTCCATGGGGCCGGGGCGGTAGAGGGCGATCATGGCGGAGATGTCTTCCAAGGTGTTGGGCTTGAGCTCCTTTATGTAGCGGCGCATACCGCTGCTCTCTAGCTGGAATATGCCCGTAGTCTCCCCGGAGGATAGAAGCTCGAAGGTCTTAGTGTCGTCCAGGGGTATTTGATTAAGGTCCAGCTCTATGCCCTCATTCTGAGCCACCATATCCCTAGCCTTTCCCAGGATGGTCAGGTTTATAAGGCCCAGGAAGTCCATTTTAAGGAGCCCCAGCTTGGCTATAGGCTCCATGGAGAACTGAGTCATGAGGATTCCCTGCTCCTCCCCTTTGGCGGGAAGCTGAAGAGGCACATAGTTGATAAGGGGCTCCTCCGATATGACTACGCCGGCGGCGTGAGTGCTGGCATGGCGGGCCACCCCCTCCAATCGCAGGGAGGTGTTCACCAGTTCCTGTATGGCGGCATCGCTGTCATACATCTCCCTGAACTCCCGAACCTCCAAGAGGGCTTGGGATATGCTCATGGGGTGGGGTGCACCGGGCAGCAGACGAGCTATCCTGTCTGCATCGCTATAGGGCCTTCCCAGGTCTCGCCCTACATCTCGAACGACGGCCTTGGCTCCCAGGGTACCGAAGGTGATGATCTGAGCCACGTGGTCGTGGCCGTATTTTTGGGTTACATAGCTGATGATTTCTTCCCGACGATCGTCTTGGAAGTCCAGGTCTATGTCAGGTGGTTCTTTTCGCTCCACGTTGAGGAAACGTTCGAATACCAGGTTATAAGCCAGGGGGTCGATGTCGGTGATATCCAGGCAGTACAGGACGAGACTGGCGGCGGCGCTGCCCCGTACTCCACAGAGGATGCCATTCCTCCTGGCGTAGCTTACGATGTCCCAAATGACCAGGAAATAGTTGGGGAAATAGGTCTGGCGTATTACATCCAATTCATAGGAGAGGCGTCGCTGTATCTCGTCGGTCACCTCGGTGTAGCGGCGCTTGAGTCCATCCCAGCAGAGCTCTGCCAAATACTCATCGGGACTCTTACCCTGCGGCACAGGGTACTGGGGGAGGCGAAGACGATTGAACTCCAACTCTAGGTTACACTGCTCGGCTATAAGTTGAGTATTCTCTAAGGCTTGGGGGAGGTGGGAGAATAGGGTCTCCATCTCACTGGGGCTTTTTAGGTAGAAGGAATCGTCCTCCATCCTCATGCGATCTTCCTCGTGGACGACGGCATTGGTCTGAATGCATAAAAGCACGTCTTGAATGGGGGCGTCCTCCTTGTGGATGTAATGGACATCGTTGGTGGCAGCTAGGGGAAGACCCAGCTCGTTGGATATGAGCAGCAGTTCCTTGTTTATCTGTACCAGCTCTGCATTGGAGTGGTCTTGGAGCTCCAGATAGAAATCGCCGAAGACCTCTTTATACCATCGAGCAGCATCCCTGGCCTCGTCAGTGCGCCCCTCCAAGATAAGCCTGGGGATATGCCCAGTTTTGCAGCCCGATAGAGCCACCAGTCCTTGGTGATGCTCTTCCAGAAGCTCCTTATCCACCCTGGGCTTGTAATAGAACCCCTCCAGATGAGCCTTGGTGGTGAGCTGTATAAGGTTTCTGTAGCCCTCATCGTTCTTGGCCAGGACGGTGAGGTGGTAACGAACCTTATCGGCAGGCTCCCGGTCATGGCGGCCCCTGGAGGCCAGGTAAAGCTCGCAGCCTATTATGGGCTTTATGCCTGCCTCTTTAGCTTGGGAGTAAAACTCAATGGCGCTGTACAGTGCCCCGTGGTCGGTGACGGCCAGGCTGTCCATTCTCAGTTCCTTGGCCCTCTGCACCAGGGGCTTGATGCGACAGAGGCCGTCCAGCAGGCTGTACTCGGTATGGACATGGAGGTGAGTAAACAAGCCTATCCCCTTTCAGGTAGGGTTTGCCCCCATTATAGCATGAGCCCTCTGGACGGCAAGAAAAAGACAGCTCATTTTCCACGAGTTTCTAGACATACTTAGGGAGGCTCTTACCCAAAGCTTCTTTCTGCTGGCGTTTTTGTGCT
>JAZGDP010000205.1:0-3585 GCA_036477885.1 Dehalococcoidia bacterium | reverse complement strand
TGGTTCAGACTGTGGAGGTGGGCGGGGGTGCTTCTACCCTGGTGTTGGGCGAGGCGGTCCTGGCCCACATCAGGGATGACCTGTATAAAGATGGGGAGATAGATGTGAGAAAGTTAAAGCCCGTGGGCAAGATGGAGGGCTTCATGTTTTGTCGGATCCAGGATGTCTTCGAAATGAAACCTCCCGAGGTGGGCTAAGATCAGAGCCCAACAGGTTCTATTGGCGGGCGCAAGACCCCCTTTTGGTAGCGGTAAAGACAAAGGATTGAGCTAGTTCACAGAGCTCTCTTTAAAAGGCGTCTCTCTATCTAGAGCTTATCCTTGAGGAACTCCAGGAGCTCTCGCACAAGTAGATCGGGCTTCTCGGACTGGAGGAAATGCCCGCATTGGGGGATGAACTTAAGGGTTAGTTGGGGCATGAAACGGTGTAATCCATCGGAGTGGATAAGCGGTGCTGTGGGATCATTCTCCCCCCACAGCACCAGAACGGGCATTTCGAATTTGCGGTCCCCCAAGGTGCTGTAATCCTCTACGTCCTGCTTGTAGAATACTCTATAGTAGTTGACGCCACCAGCGATGGCCCCTGGCTTGGAATAGGCTTTCACATACTCCGCCACCTCCTCGTCGGTGAAGAGGTTCTTGTTGTAAGACCACCCGTTGAGGAAATTGCGGAGGTAGTCCTCCAGGTTGTTGGCGATGATCTTCTCCGGCAGGTCCGGCACCAGGTGGAAATAGTTGTACCACATATTGGTCTTCTGTTGTAGGTCCTCGGGGAGGGAGATGGTGGGATGGTAATAGGGCATGTTAATGATGATCAGTCGCTCCGTCAGGTCGGTGTAATCCATGGCGAGAAAGTGAGCTACGCAGCCGCCCCAGTCGTGGCCCACAATGGCAACCCTATCATAGCCCAAATGCCTCAGCAGCTCTCGAATATCCTTGGCCACCGTTCGCTTGGTGTGAAGCCCTTCAGGTTTGTCCGAGTCACCGAAGCCCCGCAGGTCTGGGGCGATGACGTGGAACTTCTCCGCCAGAGGTGGTATCACTTTCCGCCAGCTGTAGGATGTCTCCGGCCAGCCGTGAAGGAGAACGAGGGGATAACCCTTACCCTGGGAAAGATAATGTAACCGAATACCGTTTACCTTAGCATATTCGTGAGACCGGGATTCTGCCATCTCTACCTTCCCTTGGGTCGCTAAAATTTTATCACTTTTTCCTCTCCAGCCTCCCCCTCAGGCTAGAGAGCTTCTTACTTAAGTCGTCCTGCCGCAGGGCTATAGTGAGGTCCCCCCGAGTGCGCTCCAGGACCCCCCTGACCATGTCTGTGGTGCGGCGCAGGCCCCTGGTGATGGCATCCGGATAGTCCATAGTCACCAGAAGGTTATACATATCGTCCATGTAGGTCAATATCTCCTCACAGCGGGAGACATCGTCTTTGCGGAGGGAGTCCAGAAGATGGCGCCGCAGCTCACCCACAGCCTCGCCCATGCCGTTGAGATACGCGGCGTACTCAACGCCCAGGTCGTCGGGATCGGGGAGGGCCGCCCCCGATACCAGAGCCAGGGTTATGGAGGCCTCGGCGTACTCCTTTTGGGCGTCGTGGACAACACCGACGTAGAAGATATCTCCGTGGTGTTTCAGGGCGCTGTTGATTTCATCCAGGAGGGCCCGGGCCGTCTCCAGAAGCTTGCCAGCGTTATCGTACTCGCCGCGATGCGCCGAGCGGATGGCATTGGCGCAATACTTGATAACGTCCCTGGCTCGGGGGATTCCTTTCTCCCGGGCCGCATCCTTGGTGGATAGATGGGTCCTTATCTTTTCGCCGATGCCTTCCAACTGGGATGAGAGTTCTTTCAATGTTATGCCTCCTCGCTATGCTCTCTAGGAGTAGGGTTCTAGGACACCTCTTTAGAGCCCTTAGCCTCCTCTATTTTGATGCTGAGGCTGCGGGTGGCCTCCTCAACATTGGGTGCCCCCAGCACGGCGCCGATGACGCAGATAGCATCGGCGCCGGCCTCAATGACCGGTGTCACATTATCCTCATTGATGCCGCCGATGGCCACCACCGACGCTGAGACCGCTCTTTTGACTTCCCGTAGGGTTTCCAGGCCGGCGGGACGAGTCACCTCCTTGGACGTGGTGGGATAGATGGAGCCCACTGCTATGTAATGGGCCCCTTGGGCCTGGGCCTTGAGGGCCTCGGGCAGGGTGGCGGTGGAAACACCCACCACCTTATTCCTAGGGAGGAATTGTCGTGCCTCCGAGACGGGCAGATCCTTCTGGCCCACGTGGACCCCGTCGGCGTCGGCGATGAGGGCCAGGTCCAGGTGGTCGTTGACGATAAGCAGCACCCCAGACTCTTGGCACAGCTTTTTAATCTCTCGCAGGATGGGTAGCTGCTCCCCTTTGTCCCTAAGTTTATCCCGCCACTGGATCATCTGTGCCCCTCCCCGAATTATCGCCTGGGCCAGCTCCACCTCTCCGTGGTGGGGGGCGAAGTGGGGGTCTAAGATTACGTAAAGGCCGCTGATTTTGTCTATGTTTCCCATAGAATAGCTTCCTTAAGGGAGAAGGAAAAAGATACTTCGCCTACGACGCATTAGGGTAATCTAAAGGTCCTTCAGAGGCTCGGGCATCTTCCCCTCCCGGGCGGCCTCTATCATTTCCTTAGTCTTGGAGGGCATATCCACCCCCAAGTCCTTCAACCTTTTTTCGGCCCACCTTCCTATGTTCCGAGGGTCCTTGTAGTAGTCGGGCTTGGGGAACATCTGGGGCTCTCCCGCCTCCTCCAGGCGGCTCTGCCCCGACTTATGGTAGGCAAAGGTGGATATTAACCGAGTTAGGTTCTTGCTATCGCAGGAGGGGCAGATGGGCGCCAAAGGCTGGGAGATGCTTCTTAAAAAGACGCTGCTTTTAGCTTGGCAATCGTTGCAGCGAAACTCATAGATAGGCATAAATCTGCACCAGGCTTTAAAGGGCTAGGCCCTCGGTACCCTCATCTTCGTCCCCCATGTCTTCCGGCGTCTCGCCGGCCTCCATCCGCTCCACCATCTCATCGAACTCCGGCCCTGCATCCTCGCCCATAGTGTTTCCCATCTTTCGCATCCATTGAGCTACGCTACGAGGGTCCCCTTCATCCACATCACCCAAGCTAGAGGGGGAGGCCAACTCCTCCAGACGGCTCTCTTCGGATTTTAGGATAGCGACGCGAGAGATAAGGCGAACGAGATCCTTGCTGCCACAGCGGGGGCAGACTTTAGGCGGGGGCTGAGAGAACCCCTTGAGGCGAATGCTCACCCTGCGACGGCAGCCGTTACATTTGTATTCGTATACTGGCATAGAGATTATCTATGTATAGTTGTAATCGATTAGATTGTAGCACAACGGGGCAGAAGGGTAAACGCCATGGGCGTCATTTGCCCAGCCCGTATGGAATAAGAACTTTTGAGGTCGTCTTTCGACTGACAGCAAATGCCGTTGAAAGATCTTGATGGCTCACCGCAAAGCTGGCACTTAATCGGCTTGGTATCCCGTACCGGAACCCTTATTTATTTCAACTTGCAATGAATACCCTCTCAAGATCTGCAAT
>JAZGDP010000204.1:0-4198 GCA_036477885.1 Dehalococcoidia bacterium | reverse complement strand
GGGGCTCAAAGGCTGTATGAAAAATATGGGTTCCAGAAGGTAGGAGTGAGGAAGCGTTACTATACCGATACCGGAGAGGACGCCCTAATCATGACGACCGATGCCCTAGAAGCACCCCTCTTCCGGGAACATTTTGAACGACTGAAAGAAGTGTATTTCCAAAAGCACAGTGAACCCTCTAAAGAGTGATTTGCCTTTAAGCAGAATGCATCTATGTAGTTTTTCCAGCATCTAAAATAAAGACAAATCACAAAAAGGGACGCTGCATGTTGTTTAAGGTTAAGCTCACTCCTCAGAGGCTGTTTATCAAGGCGCATAAGGAACTGGTGTTTCAGATGGTAAGCGCCATCGGCAAAGGTAAGATGCCTGGCTCCAGCGCCATCTCATCCAAGGTGATCAGCAGAGACGGCAATGTCATCGTCGCCGAGTTTGTGACCAAGGCAGGCAAAAGAACTGTAACCACCCTGGAGGAGGTCACTTTATATCCTACTGATCGCATCACCTATAGACATCTGCAGGGCCCGATTCACTATGTTTCGGAAGAGTTTACTTTTAATGAAGTCGACGGGGATATGGAGCTGGCCTACAAAGGGGAGTTCGACCTGAACATCCCTATTTTGGGGTGGTTCATAGGACGTTTTTACGTCAAGCCGATGTTCGATAGCCTGATAAAGGAGCACATGGAGGAGATAAAAGAGGCGGCTGAGGCCAGGGCTGCTAGGAGCCACGTGTATCGTCGACCCCAAGCCTCCCCAAATAAGCAATGAGACTTCTTGAGATAAACGGCTCCATTCATTTTTTGTAGAAACCAAGGTTATAATAAATATAAAGGGGATAGCTAAAGCATGAGGTTAGGAGGATAAGCCTTGGGCAAGCCTCAGTCCTTTGAAGAGGCCTTTGAAGGGGCCAAGCGCATGTCGGGAAGATATGTGGAGCGGGGCTCCTATGAGTTCTATCCTGATCCCATCATTGTGGAGGAGGTTCAAAAGGGCTTAGGCAAGAACGAGCTCAAATACGGATACCGCTATTGCCCTTGAATGATAGTTACTGGAGATCCCGTGGAGGATCGACCCAAAATCTGCCCCTGCGATAGACATCACGAGGATATTGAACGGGACGGGTTCTGTATATGAGCCTTTTTCGTAAGCGAAGAGTTTCTTCGCAGGCATGAAGCGGGGGAGGAGACCATGAGCACCGTGGGCGATGTGGTGCCGCCCGGGGGCGACCTCTTCCCCGAGGATAAATACGGGCGGGGCGTCAAGAAAAGCGCCCGAGGCCCTAAGAAGTCTCAGAAGAGCAAGCCTTAGAAGGCCAGGGCCTGTCTCATCCTTCTAGCATCCGTCGTATCACAGTCTGTAGCACACCCCCCTGCTGGTAGTACTCGGCTTCCACAGGGGTATCTATACGGAGGGTGACATTGAAGGTTATTTCGTTACCGTCTTCTTTGATGGCGTGTACTTTGACATCCTGGCCTGGCTTTAGACCCTCCTCTAAGCCGGTGATGTCGAAGCTCTCTCGGCCGCTTAAGCCTAAGGCCTGAGCGCTCTCCCCGGACTTGAACTGGAGGGGCAAGATGCCCATGCCCACCAAGTTGCTGCGGTGGATGCGCTCGAAACCCTCGGCCAAGATGGCCTTAACTCCCAGCAGGCTAGGCCCCTTGGCCGCCCAATCCCGGGAGCTTCCGGAGCCGTATTCCTTTCCCGCGATGACGATGGTGGGTATGCCCCCCTCTTTATATTTCATAGAGGCATCGAAGATGCTGCTGAGCTGGTTGTCCGGCAAATAAATAGTCCAGTCGCCCTCTTTATCCGGCGTCAACCTGTTACGCAGGCGGACGTTGCCGAAGGTGCCGCGCATCATTACTTCATGGTTGCCACGACGGGCTCCGTAAGTGTTAAAGTCCCGTGGTTGAACCCCTCTGCTGATGAGATGCTGCCCCGCAGGTCGATTGGCTGGTATAGACCCCGCGGGCGAGATATGGTCCGTAGTGATGGAATCACCCAGCATCACCAGTACTCGGGCTCCCCTGATGTCCTTTGGTTTCTGCACATCCATGGAGATCCCCTGGAAAAATGGAGGCTCCTGAATATATGTTGAGTCTGAGTCCCATTGATATAGGGTGCCCTCCGGCACAGGCAGCTTGCACCACTCCTCTGGGCCATCGAACACGTGGCTGTAGCGAGCCTTGAACATCTCCGGGTTGAGAGAGGTTGCGATGGTATCGCCGATCTCCTTCTGGGATGGCCATATATCTCTCAGGTAGACGGGCTTGCTCTCCTTGTCGTGGGTCAGGGGCTCTTCCGTCAGGTCGATGTCCACTGTGCCGGCCAGCGCATAGGCTACCACCAGCATGGGCGACGCCAGGTAGTTGGCTCTGACCTCTGGATGTATGCGGCCTTCGAAGTTGCGGTTGCCACTCAGTACGGCTGCAGCGATCAGGTCGTGGTCATTGATGGCCTTGGAGACCGGCTCAGGCAGGGGGCCGCTGTTGCCGATACAGGTGGTGCAGCCGTAACCTACGGTGTGGAACCCCAGGCTCTCCAGGTAGGGCGTCAAGCCGGCCATGTTCAGGTATTCCGTTACCACCTGGGAGCCGGGCGCCATGCTGGTCTTTACCCAGGGCTTGCAGGCAAGACCCAGCTCTACCGCCTTTTGTGCCAGTAAGCCAGCGCCTATCATAACCGAGGGGTTAGAGGTGTTGGTGCAGCTAGTAATGGCGGCGACGACCACCGCTCCATGCCCCAGCTTAATCCTTTGGCCATTGAGCTCTACTTCTGCCGGTTTCGAGTGAGGTTCCTTAACGGACTCTTTCTGAGGGTCTGGGTTACCTCCTTCGCTCTCCAAACGACCTAAGGAAATATCGTTCTTATCCTGTCCCTTGGCAGAAATCTGCTCCTTGAAGGCAGTATAAAAACCAGTCCTTACGTCGCCCAGCGCCACACGATCTTGTGGTCGGCGTGGGCCTGCCAGGCTGGGCTCAACAGTGCTCATATCCAGTTCCACGGTGTCGGAGTATTCAGGCTCCGGCGTGTCAGCGGTACGGAAAAGCCCCTGAGCCTTGGCATATTGCTCTACCAACTCCACCTGAGGGGAATCCCGACCGGTGCCTCGTAAATACTCCAGGGTGATTTCATCGATGGGAAAGAAGGCGCAGGTGGCACCGTACTCTGGCGACATGTTAGCGAGGGTGGCTCGGTCCGGCAGTGAGAGGTTGGAGAGATCAGGTCCGTAAAACTCCACGAACTTTCCCACCACCCCCTTCTTGCGAAGCATCTGGGTGATGGTGAGGACTAGGTCGGTAGCCGTTACTCCCTCTCTCAGCGCTCCCTTGAGCTTGAACCCGATGACCTGGGGGAGTTGCATATAATAGGGCTGGCCCAACAGCACCGCCTCCGCCTCAATCCCGCCTACGCCCCAGCCCAGCACGCTCAATCCGTTGATCATAGTGGTGTGGGAGTCGGTACCTATGAGGGTGTCGGGCAGGGCGACTAAACCTTCCTTCGTCTGGCGCACTGCGATGACGCTGGCTAGATACTCCAGATTGACTTGGTGGACTATGCCAGTGCCCGGCGGCACGACTCTAACGTTCTCGAACGCCTTTTGCGCCCAGCGCAGAAGCATATAACGCTCTCGATTGCGCTGGAACTCTCGCTCCACGTTGCGGCTAAAGGCTGTAGCATCGCCGAAATAGTCCACCTGCACCGAGTGATCGATGACCAGGTCGATGGGTACTAGGGGGTTGACCTTCTTAGGATCACCCCCGTGTCGGTCGATGGCAGAGCGCATGGCCGCCAGATCCACCACGGCGGGAACGCCGGTGAAATCCTGCATCAGCACTCGAGCGGGCATGAAGGGAAAGGCCCTAGACGGCGGGGAATGAGCGTCCCACCCGGCGACGGTCGCGATGTCATCCTCGGTCACCAGATAGCCGTCCACATTGCGCAGGGTATTTTCTAGGAGCACACGTATGGTAAAGGGCAGCCGAGAGAGACTTACTAAGCCCGCTTCTTCTAGATGGCCCAGGCGATAGTAATTCAGGTCGCCTTTAGAGGTGTGCAGAATGGCTCGTGCTGCGTTGTGATGTGATCCTTCGGTCTTGTAGGGACTTACCTATCGTAGAAAACTAAGCCTTTATAGAACTGCTTAAGTATAGGGGAGTCGACTCCCTCCAATAGGGAGTATAATAACTTCCACTTAG
>JAZGDP010000203.1:0-8471 GCA_036477885.1 Dehalococcoidia bacterium | reverse complement strand
GCGGGGGCACCAGTTTATGATACGCTCCCCTCGGTAGATCAGGCCCTTGCGGTAGAGGTTGACGAAGGTGGTCCTCACCGCCTTGCTGGGCCCTTCATCCAGGGTGAAGCGCTCCCTATCCCAGTCGCAGGAGGCGCCCAGGCGTTTGTGCTGCTCCGATATGGTGCGTCCGTATTTCCTTACCCATTCCCATACCTTCTCTATGAAGGCCTCTCTGCCTAACTGATATCGGGTCTTGCCCTCCTTGAGCAGGTCCTGTTCCACCACCACCTGGGTGGCGATCCCCGCATGGTCGGAGCCGGGAAGCCACAAGGTCGGCTGTCCCTTCATCCTGTGCCATCGAACCAGGACATCTTCTAGGGTAGCGGTTAGGGCGTGGCCCAGATGCAGCTCCCCCGTAACGTTGGGAGGAGGCATAATGATGACGAAGGGCCTCTGAGAAGGGTCTATCTTGGGAGCGAAGTAGCCCTTTTGCATCCAGAGCTTGTAGAGCCTCTCCTCCACGCCTTTGGGTTCATAGGCCTTAGGTATCTCTGCCAGCCTCTTAGTTTCCCTGCTCATCTATTTCTCTTTTCCCTCTCCACTTTAGACGTTTCTATTTTCCCCGTGCTTCGGTGTATTTTAACTCAATGGCAGCAAAATGTAGTCGTTTAATTCTACGACCCTGGATAGGAGGCCGTCAATGGAGGAGGCTATCTTTAAAAAAGATGGCTAGAGCCCTTTAAACGGTATGATATACTTAATACGAGGGGCACAAAGCGAGGTGGTTCCTTTCTACTTCTCAAAGGGGGTCGAGTTGCATACCCTGGGGGTGGATATAGTGGAGATATACCGAATAGAGAAGGCTCTGAGACGCTGGGGCGAACGCTTCTTGAATCGTGTCTACACCGAAAGAGAGCTGGTCTTTTATAGGGATAGAGTAGCGGACTTAGCGGTTCATTTTGCTGGCAAAGAGGCGGTGATGAAGGTTCTGGGCACCGGCAACCGAGGTGTAGCCTGGCGGGAGATAGAGATCCTTCCTATGAGAAGCGGGAAGCCCCTGGTGCATCTCTACGGACGAGCCCATGCCAGGACCCGTAAGCTGGGCTTGAGAGAGATAGCCATAAGCCTATCCCACTCTAGAGAATACGCCGTGGCCTCGGCTCTGGGGGTAGGTGATGAATAGAGCTTAGATAAGACGATGAAAGTTGTCACCGTCGATGAGATGAAATGTTTGGAGGACCGCTGCGCCGCCGAGGGCATCACCACCGATATGCTTATGGAAAAGGCTGGACTATCTGTGGCCGAGGAGATAAGGAGCTGGCGAGGCGGTGTTGCGGGGTCATCTATCCTGGTGTTGGTGGGCCCCGGCAATAATGGTGGCGATGGTTTAGTGGCAGGCCGACATCTCCATGATTGGGGGGCAGGAGTAAATGTCTACCTATGTGCTCCCAGAAAAGATGCCGATGCTAATTTAAAGGAGATGGTGAAGAGGGAGGTAGACATATTTGATATACAGAAGGACGCTGCCTTGTCTGATTTGCGGAGGCTATTGTCCTCCTCGGAGGTGGTGCTGGACGCCGTGTTAGGTACAGGGAGGGCAAGACCCATAGAGGGCGCTCTTAAAGGTGCCCTGGAGACGGTAGCGGAGGCCAGGAGGAAACGGCCGGGGATGCCCTTGATAGCCTTGGATATTCCTACAGGCCTCGACGCCGATTCCGGCACCCTGGACCCAGCATGCCCTGGCGCCGACATTACTATAGCTTTGGGCTACCCTAAAACTGGACTCCTTACATTCCCCGGTGTGGAGATGGTGGGAAAGCTTATAGTCACCGATATAGGGATACCGCCCCATCTCAGTGAGAGGGTCTCTCTGGAGCTGATCACCCCCGAATGGGTAAAATCGGTTCTCCCATCCCGGCCATTGTCCGCCCATAAGGGCACTTTCGGAAGGGTCATTATAGTGGCGGGGTCCATCAATTATATTGGGGCCGCCTATCTAGCGTGCATGGGCGCCGCCCGAGTAGGAGCGGGGTTGGTAACGTTAGCTACGGCCAGAAGCTTACAACCTATACTGGCATCCAAGATGACGGAGGTAACATATCTACCCCTGGCTGAAGCGGAGCCGGGTATCATAGATGCTAAAGGGGCCGTAGACCTCCTTCAGCAATTGGGCGAGTGTAAGGCCCTAGTGGTGGGGTGCGGGCTGGGCCAACATCCCTCTACCACGGAATTCTTGAAGGAAGCTCTTATCAAGGAGCCCCATCGTCTTCCCCCTGCCATTCTTGATGCCGATGCCCTCAATATCTTGGCCGGGGTCCCCCAATGGTGGGAGAAATTGCCTTCCCAGGTAGTCCTCACGCCTCACCCTGGAGAGATGTCCAGGTTAATGGATGCCTCGGTCTCGCAGGTGCAAAGTCGTAGGATACAAATCTCCCGGGAGACGGCCTTCAGGTGGGGCAAAATAGTGTTACTTAAGGGTGCTTACAGCGTGGTGTCGGACCCTGAGGGAAAGGCTAAACTCAGCCCCTACGCCAATCCGGGCTTGGCATCGGCAGGAACGGGGGATGTATTGGCGGGGATTGTCGGTGGCCTCATGTCCCAGGGGCTCTCACCCTTCGAGGCGGCAGCTTGCGGTGTATATTTGCATGGTGCAGCGGGGGAGGCGGTGAGCGAGGAAATGGGTGATGCAGGCATGTTGGCCAGTGACCTTCTTCCCGTGCTTCCTAAAGTGATTAAAAGGCTGAAGGAAAACCCATCGTCAGAGTAAAGGAGGGATCTTTCAGTGTATAAGGTAATTTTCTTTGACTTTGGAGAGACTCTAGTAGAGGCTTACCCCTCCGTGGCTCAGGGCTATGTGACTATCCTGGAGAAGTTTAACCTCGGGATAACGGAGGAGCAGATGGACCAAGCCCTGGATTCTGTTAGAGAACTGGTGGCATCCCGCCTGGAACATCCTGATGCGAGCGCCTGTGCTGAAGCCTACAACCGCTACACCCGAGGGATAATGACCTCTCTTTTGGATCGATTAGGGGTGCTAAAGAAGATGGGGGAGGGAATGGCGGAGGAGATCTTGGGGGGATTTGGTGCCATTCAGGACTCCCCCAACAGGTATAGAGTATATCCCGATGTCCGCCCCACTCTAGAAGCATTAGCTCAACGCGGCTTCGTTTTAGGAATCCTATCCAATTGGGATTGGCATCTCCCTGAGCTGGTCTCAGCCTTGGGATTGGACGTCCATTTTGATTATGTAATAACATCGGCTCATGTGGGGTATCGCAAGCCTCACCGAGGCATTTTTCTGCACGCCTTGAAGGAGGCGGGTATCTCTCCCGAAGAGGCCTTTATGGTGGGAGATAACTACCTGCCGGATGTTCAAGGGGCTCAGGGGGTGGGGATGTCCGCCATCCTCCTGGATAGAGAGGAAACGAGGCAATACCCGGACCTATCCATTAAGGATTTGGTCGAGCTCGACCGCTATCTCGATTCCCACCCGTGATAATAGGTGATTACAAAAGGGTCGAGCTACCACAGTATGACCATTAACCTTGCTTCAATGCTATTAGCCATAGATATAGGTAATTCCAATATAACCCTGGGCATCTTTCATGGGGAGGAGCTGAGAGCTACCTGGCGCATAGCCACCGATGTCCATAGACTGGCCGATGAATACGCAGTGCTGATACTCAACCTCCTCCCTCGCCAGGGAATAGAGTCTTCCCAAGTGAAGGATTCCATCATATGCAGCGTTGTCCCTCCCCTGACTGTAACCTTCGAGGATCTGTGCTGCCGGTACTTTGGATCGAAACCCCTCATAGTGGAGGTAGGGATAAAGACGGGGATGCGTATCCTGTACGATAACCCTAAAGAGGTAGGGGCCGATAGGGTGGCCGACGCCGTGGCGGCCTTTAGAAAGTATGGAGGGCCTGTCATAGTGGTAGACTTCGGTACAGCCACGGTGTTCGATGCTATATCTAAGGAGGGGGATTATATAGGTGGCGCCATCGCTCCAGGGGTGGATGTGGCTGCCGAGGCCCTCTTTGAGCGGGCATCTAAACTGCCTCGGATAGAGTTGGTAGCGCCTTCCAGTGCTATAGGTAAAGACACCGTCAGTAGTATGCAGTCGGGGCTCATATTTGGATATGTGGGACTGATCGAGGGCCTGGTGAACCGCTTCCAGAGAGAACTGGGGGGTGGGGCAAAGGTAGTGGGCACTGGAGGCTCTGCCGGGATGATGGCCAAGGAAAGCTCGGTTATAGATGTCCTAGACCCGGATTTGACATTGGTGGGACTTAGAATGATCCACGAAATGAACTGCTCCTGATGCCTTTAGCTAGACCAAGGATTGGTTATGGAGATGCTTAAAGACAAGAGGATCATCTTAGGGGTGAGCGGCAGCATAGCGGCTTATAAGGCCGTGGACATGGCCAGTAAACTGACTCAGGCGGGGGCTCTGGTGGATGTGGTGATGACCGAGGGAGCCCTGGAATTTGTCACTCCGTTGAGTTTTCGCAGCGTCACCCACAGGCTAGTGCTGATTAAGCTCTTCGATGCCGATTCGGAGCTGAGTCTGGAACATGTGGCCCTGGCGGAGAGGGTCGATGCAGTGGTGGTGGCTCCGGCCACCGCCAACCTGATGGCCAAGGTGGCTAACGGCTTGGCCGATGACCTCCTCACCTGCATCCTATTGGCCGTACAGGCACCCGTAATTGTTGCTCCTGCCATGGATGGCCACATGTATGACAACCCAGCTACGCAGGAAAACCTATCCAAGTTACGGGCGAGGGGCTTCATCCTCGTGGGACCTGTCCACGGCCGATTAGCCTCAGGCTTAGTGGGGATGGGTCGTCTGGCCGAAGTAGATGAGATCATCGCTACCATAAAGCAGGCGCTGGGGCGAAAAGGGGATCTAGCGGGTAGGCGCATCGTGGTGACCGCTGGCGGCACCCGAGAGCCAATAGACCCAGTACGTCATATCGGCAATCGTTCCTCGGGGAAGATGGGTTACGCCGTGGCGGAAGCGGCACGGGATAGGGGTGGGGAGGTGGTGCTTGTTACCTCCCCTACATCCTTGCCCGACCCGGTGGGAATGCGTGTCGTCAAGGCGGAGACTGCCCTTGAGATGAGAGGAGAGGTGCTGAAGGCTGTGGCCAAGGCCGATGTCTTGCTCATGGCCTCCGCCGTTGCCGACTATCGACCCAAAGAGGCCTCTGATACTAAAATAAAGAAGAATGCCGAGACTATTACCCTGACATTGGTGAGGACTCCAGATATCCTCAGCGAGGTTCAGGGGGACTTGGTCAAGGTGGGCTTCGCCGCCGAAAGCGATAACCTGGTGGAGAATGCACAAAAGAAATTGAAGGAGAAACACCTTGACCTTATTGTAGCCAACGATGTAACCGCCGCTGGCAGCGGCTTTGCCTCCGATACAAACCAGGTGGTTTTGATAGAGAGAATGGGTAAGGTTGAGCAGCTACCTTTAATGCCTAAAGGCGAAGTGGCCCATAGAATCCTGGATCGAGTTGCAATGCTGCTTTCTAAAAGGGCGTGAAGCCTAAATCCTATAGCTCTTAACTGGAGGCAGTGGTGCGTTTGTCTAGGAGGCCTGCTACGGCCATTATATCGGGCACCTTTTTCTCCCAGCCAATGGGCATTATGTGCACCCCTTGGCAGACTCCCTTCACCTCTTGGATGGTGCGAGCGGCTATCTCGATACCCTTTTTGCTCTTGTCCTCCGCCCCATCCAGCTCCTCAATGAGATGGTCGGGCACGTTAATTCCTGGAACATTCTGATTCATGTACCGGGCCATCTTCCCCGACTTCAGGACGATGATCCCCGCTAGCACGGGTACTCCCAGGCTCCGAGCTGATTCCATGAATTGGGCAAACCTCCCCGTATCATAGACCCCTTGAGTCTGAAAGAACCTGGCCCCGGCCTTCACCTTTTTCTCCATGCGGGGCATCTCCACATCCAGGGATGTCTCAGGGGTAGCTGCGGCCCCCACAAAGAACTTGGGGCTTCCCTCCAGCGGGTGTCCCGCCAGGTCTTTGCCTCCCTCCAGGGTTTTCACCGCTTCCAGAAGGGTAACGGCATCCAGGTCGAACACCGCCTTGGCCTCGGGGTGGTCGCCGGTGCCGGTGGGATCACCGGTGAGGCAGAGGATGTTTTCCAGTCCCAGTACATGGGCGCTGAGGAGGTCCGACTGCAAAGCAATGCGGTTGCGATCGCGACAGGTGAACTGACAGATGGGCTCAAATCCCTTCTCTTTGAGAATCCGACATAGTGATAGGGGCCCCAGCCTCATTATCGATGCCGCTTGGTCCGTTACATTTATGGCATCCACCACCCTAAGAGCCTCGCTCTCTTCCAGGTTACGGCTTATATCCACTCCTTTAGGAGGAGACATCTCGGCGGTTACCACAAACCTCCCCGATTTAAGAGCTTCAGAGAATCGACTCATAAAGACTGGTATTCCTCCAATGAATAATCGAGTTGCATTATAGACCTTACTATGGAGGGTGTCTAGAGAGGAGTTGGCTCTATTCAATTGAACAGCTATTGTCTTCGATGAAGCTATCTGGTATAACTTTATGGAGACGTAGGAGAGGAGCTTGTAGAGTGCAAGCCAAAATAATAGATGGTAATGAGATATCCCGGGGAATCCGTAAGAAGATGGCTCGGGGAGTCAAATCTCTAAAGGAGAAGACGGGCATAACACCGGGCCTGGCTGCCGTTCTGGTGGGAGGTGACCCTGCTTCGGCCATATATGTACAAAGAAAAGGGAAGGCCGCTCGAGAGGTGGGTATCTATACCCAAACCTTCAGGCTACCCTCCGATGTTAATGAGATGGAGGTCTTGAGCCTTATAGAACGCTTGAATCATGACCCTCTTTTCCATGGCATCCTGGTGCAATTGCCCCTGCCTCCTCATTTGTCGGAGGGGAAGATAATCCAGAGCGTTTTGCCCACCAAGGATGTGGACGGACTGCATCCCGAGAATATGGGTAAGTTGTTGTTGGGAACTCCCCTTTTTGTTCCCTGTACTCCAGCAGGTATACACCAGATGTTATTGTGGTCTGGCTACAACCCCGAGGGCAAACATGTGGCCATCTGTAGCAGGAGCAACATAGTGGGCAAACCCTTGATGATGACCTTGATGCAAAAAAGGGAGGGCGCAAACTCCACTGTAACCTTGTGCCACACCGGCACTAGAGACTTCGCCTCCATAACCAGCCAGGCGGACATCCTAGTAGCAGCAGTGGGCATGCCAGAGGTTATAACCGCCGACTCGGTGAAGGAGGGAGCGGTGGTCATAGATGTGGGGATAAATCGAGTGAAGGATCCCTCCAGAAAAGTTGGATACCGGCTGGTGGGGGATGTAGATTTTGAGGGGGTTAAAGACAAGATAGAAGCCATTACCCCAGTTCCAGGAGGGGTGGGCCCCATGACAGTCACTATGCTTCTCGTGAATACCCTAAAGGCGGCTCAGCTATATGATCTGGAAACTTATCATCCTCTTATGTTCGAAGCCATAGAGGGGCAGTACGAACCCTAACCGTAAAACGATAAGATTGCATTTGCCTTCCTGTGGATAACTATATACCGCATTAGATACTAGGGATGTAGCGAGCTCTATTATTCTCCTTACGGTGAATTCCAACTAGATAATGACATAGGTGCTATCTATCAAATATATAAAAACTATTTTTATAATAAGTATTGACAAAATTATTTTGGTGTGCTATGCTTCGTCTACGGTAGTTAGCAGCGAAAGGGATAATTTCATGACAACTTCTCTAGCATTACCGGAGACGAGCCCTGTAGAGAATCCCTCAACCCTGGAGGAAAAGATAACGGCAGAAACCAGTGAACTCCTTTCAGCGGCAGGGAGGGGCTTCAGCGATTTCTCCATCGATGAGCCTATAAGAAGGTATCTCCAGGAGATAGGCTCCATAAATTTGCTGTCGCCTGAAGAAGAGATCGCATTGTCGGAGAGGCTAGAAAAGGGAAAGGAGGCGGAGGTTAGATTGAGGCAAGATTCCCTTTACTCGGAAGAGGAGGCGGAGCTTCGTAGCAAAGCTCGTCTGGGAGAGCTGGCCCGCCAACGCCTCATCGAGGCCAACCTGCGACTGGTGGTTAGCATAGCCAAGAGATATCAGGGCAAAGGATTATCCCTTTTCGATCTCATACAAGAAGGCAACATCGGCTTGATGAGGGCAGTGGGGAAATTCGACTACAGAAGGGGGTGCAGATTCAGCACCTATTCCACTTGGTGGATACGTCAGGCCATTTTGAGGGCTCTCACAGATCAAGGCCATATGATCAGGCTTCCCGTACATCTGGGGGAATCGGCCGGTAAGGTGGAGCGGACTAGACACCGATTGCTACAGAAACTGGGTCGGGAACCCACCTCAGAGGAGTTGTCGGTGGAGACAGACCTTTCAGTGGACAAGGTGGAGAGGGTGATGATGGCGTGGCAGCAGCCCGTCTCC
>JAZGDP010000202.1:0-8872 GCA_036477885.1 Dehalococcoidia bacterium | reverse complement strand
ATAAGGTTTGTGATGGAGAATGCCTCTATGCCCGTGGTGGCTGGAGGGATAGGGGTCTGCCACACCTACGTTGACCGCGCCGCCGACTTGGACAAGGCGGTGGCTATAGCCTACAATGCCAAGGTGCAGCGCCCCACCGTGTGCACCGCCCTGGATACCCTTTTGATCCACGCTGGCATCGCCGAGGAATTCCTTCCCCGTATCGCACAGAAGTGGGCGGGGGCTGGGGTGGAGATGCGCTGCGATGATCGAGTCATGGCTATTTTGAAACCCATTGATGGGTTACCCATAGTGTCGGCGTCGAAGGGGGATTGGGGAAAAGAGTTTCTATCTCTGGTGGCTGCGGTTAAGGTGGTGGACAGCTCTCGGGAGGCCCTGGCCCACATAGAGCGCTACGGGTCGGGTCACTCCGAGGCCATCGTTACGGAAGACCACTGCAAGGCCATGCGTTTTCTGGACGAGGTGGATGCCGCCGCCGTATATGTCAATGCCAGCACTCGCTTCACCGACGGCGGCCAACTGGGGTTGGGGGCGGAGGTGGGGATAAGCACTCAGAAGTTTCACGCTCGGGGTCCTATGGGCCTGAGGGAAATGACCTCTTACAAGTGGATAATACTAGGTAGCGGACAGGTTCGTCCCTAGAGTCAAAGGAGGGAATCAATGGCTGAATATCATTTTGAAAGGGAATGCCGCACCCCTCACTCTGAATCCTACGTCATCACCGAAGACGAGAACCCAGTGGGGCGAGTAGACCTACATTACACCCCTACGGTGGTCCGAGCTACCCTCTGTGTATCGGAGAGCGTCACCGAGGAGGGTATCCAGGATCTGATAGAGGAGATAGACGAGGAGCTGGTGGTGAGCTCCGATGTGCCCAGGGACGACTTCATCGTTTCCGTTTACCAGGGGCGAGAGATGGGGGTTTTCAGCGACCAGGACTTCGAAGAGGAGGAGGCAGAGGAAGAGGGAGGGGGATAGAAGGCCCGGTTCTATGCTTTAGTTTCTTAGTAGCTCTGGAAGAGCTGGCCCCAGGGGGTCTTTAAAGCCTCTTTTATCCGCTTCTTACCTACCAGGTTCAGCCAATAGACGTTGTGATACAGATTGGAGGCCAGGTACGCCCAGGACACCAGGGGAGTCCTTAAGAGGAGGGCCTCCAGAGGCTTTAAGGGTCCCCAATAAATAAGCTTCTGCCCCCTGCTTGCAAAGGTGTTCTCTGTGCCGCTGAAATGCCAGTTGACCTCCGAGATGTCCTCCCCCACCACCTCCACCTCCGATAGGTCGCCGCAGCCCAGACCTCGCTCGTGGGCCAGGCGAATAAATTCGATGCTCATGGGATCGAAACCCATCATCTTGGCGGCCACGGCGTCTATGGCCACCTGATCGGCCCCAGCCAGCAGCACGTTTTTAACATGAACCCTCATGGCCCGCGGCCCGGGGCCATCCCCGGCAAAGGTGCCGTCCATCACGGCGAAGATGCCCGGGTGAATCTCCTTCTGGATGGCCAGCAGGTCCACCAGGGTCTCGTGGATCACCGAATGAGTCCAGTGTCGCTTTCGGTTCAGCAGCCCCCCGAAGGCGTTCTTCATAGCTCCGGTCATAGTTGTAAAAACGTGAGTCTTCATAGTAGGTAAATGGATAACGTTCTTGCCAGGGAAAAGATCGGGTATCTGTATTCCCTCGGGAAAGATCTGGTCCAGCGCCAGCATTGGGGCTTTAGGTTCGTATCGAACCCACCGCGCTGGCGGCTCCTCCAAGTGAACATTGGCTATCTTATATTTATCCACCACCTTTTTATGTTTGTTGTTTATCTCCCCCACCCTGGCATCCACCACCACCGTGCCGTTGTGAGCGGCGATGAGCTCCTTATAATCAGCCTCTTGTAGAGTACGAATAACCCCCTCTATCTGCCAGGGAGTGCTGGAGCAGGCGGGATAGAAATACTGCCAGGATATATTTATCTTTAGAAGAGTAGCAACGTCCTTGGGTAGATGCTGTTCATAGTCCGCCAGCTCCATAACCCGCCTGACGTCCTCCAGAACCGTCTCTGATTTAGTGTAGAGGATCGCTACCTTGGGGCGGACTCTCTTTTCCGAGGGGGCTTCTGGCGTCTCTTTGACGGCGGGGGTGGTCAGTGGTATCACCCCTTTCTGTGGAGGACGGAGCGGGCAGCCTCCTCTATCTTCTCTGCGGTGAGTCCCCTGGCCTCCAGAAGCTCGTCGGGCTTTCCCGAAAAGGAGTACTCATCCTTAATGGCAACGAAGTCCATGGGCACCGGCCGCTCTCGGCCTAAGACTCGAGCCACGGCACTTCCCAAGCCTCCGTGCTCCAGGTGCTCCTCGGCGGTGACGACGGCCCCCGTTTCATCGGCTGCCTTTATAATGGCCTCCTCATCTACGGGTTTGATGGTGGCCATATTAAGGACACGACACTGGATGCCCTGCCCGGCCAGCTTCTCCGCCGCCTCCAGGGCCTTGCCTACCATTATCCCCGTGGCGATGATAGAGGCATCCCTTCCCTCCCGCATTGTGGTCGCCTTACCCAGAACGAAGCGATGGTCATTGGAGCACACCACGGGAGTGGTGGGGCGGCTCAACCTCACATAAAAGGGCCCATGGTTCTCGGCGGCGGCCCTCACTGCTTGGGGCACCTCCGTGGCGTCGGCGGGGACGATGACGGTGAATCCAGGCAGAGAACACATGAGGGCCATGTCTTCGATAGAGTGGGCCGACATCCCGTCCTCGCCGGTGATGATGCCGGCATGGGTTACCACAATCTTTACGTTGAGGTGGGGCTGAGCTATGCTAATGCGTATCTGGTCGAAGGGGCGGTTGCTGGCGAAGACGGCAAAGGTGCTTACAAAAGGCGTTTTGCCCGAGGCCGCCAGGCCCGCAGCTATGCCCATGATATTCTGCTCGGCGGCCCCACAGTCGAAGAACCTCTCGGGGAACTCCTTGGCAAATAAAGTTAGGAGGGTGGACTTATTAAGGTCTCCCCCAACGGCCACGATGTTGGGGTTCTCCCTGCCCAGCTCCACTAGGGTCTTTCCATATGCCTCTCGGGTGGATGCCTTAACCACCATGCCCCTAGCCAATCTCCTTCAGGGCCAGCTCCAGCTCTTGAGGATTAGGCGCTCGACCGTGGAAATCGGCGTTGTTCTCCATAAAGCTCACACCCTTGCCTTTTATGGTATGAGCTATTATAACCGAGGGCTTACCCTTAGCATTCTTAGCCTCTTCCAAGGCCTTTATCACCTGCTCCAGGGCGTGTCCATCGACCTCCCTAACCTGCCAGCCGAAGGAGCGCCACTTGTCGGCCAGCGGCTCTAATTCCATCGCCTCGCTGGTCCACCGGTCGTTCTGAATCTTGTTGCGGTCCACAATAGCAGTGAGGTTGTCCAGCTTATAGTGGGCCGCCGCCATGGCCGCCTCCCAGACCTGTCCCTCATCGCATTCTCCGTCGCCCAGGAGGACATACACCCTATAATCACGCCGGTCCAGGCGTCCCGCCAAGGCTACCCCTATGCCAAAGGAGAGGCCCTGGCCCAGGGAACCGGTGGACATCTCTATACCGGGGGTCATGATGTGAACATGACCCTGTAGTCTGCCGCCGTGGTTACGGAAGGTGGCCAGCTCCTCCACGGGTATGTAACCCGCCTCAGCCAGGGCAGCGTAAAGGGCTGGGCCGCAGTGCCCTTTGCTTAATATAAAGCGGTCTCTATCGGGCCAGTGGGGCTCAGAGGGATTGTGGTGCATCACTCGAAAGTAAAGGGCGGTAATTATCTCCACCATAGACAGCGACCCTCCCGGATGGCCGCTGCCAGCCTGGGCTACCATAGTAACTATGTGGCGGCGCAGCTTCTGGGTAAGGTTTTTCATCTCCCCTAAAGAATAGCGAATGGCGGCTCCCTTTGCTCCTTCCAAAGATGTAACAGCCTCGGCTGATACGTTGGAGGCCGAGGCTTTGGTAGACACGGAATTTTTAATCAAACCAGCATCACCGCTCGATGACGACATTGTGCCTCCTAGCTAGTGGCATTATATATTATTGCTACAGCCATGTCTAGCCTATATAGGCCCCCAAATTGAATCTCTAGCGCTTATTTCAGTAAGTCTCTCTCCGTTACGTTACGGCTTTCTACCAGCAAAGGCGACGAGTGTTTTCCCTCCCGCCCGGCCCCGGAGCGCTGCTCTGGCCAGCAGAGACACCCACACTCTGGGGGTTTCAGGGAGCAAAGCCCCCTCAGGCATTCTGGGTGGGCTTCATCGTGAGCTCAGCCGAACGGCGGGTGGGAATGACAAGGTGTTCTTACAACTAAATACTAGGGGGATTCATTGACCTCTAAAAAAGGTCTCTGCTATACTCCATGCGTGATTGTGGATTTTCACACCCATATCTTTCCCCCGCAGGTAATCCAAGAGCGGGAGGTATACCTGTCTCAAGACCGCACCTTCGCCACCATGTACTCCCATCCCCAGGCGAAGATGACCACCGCCGAAGGGCTCATCGCCAGCATGGATAAGGCGGGGATAGAGCGCTCGGTGGTCTTGAACATCGGTTGGACCGCCCAGAACCTTTGCATTGAGACCAACGATTACATCATGAAGTCGGTCCAGCGCTACCCCGATAGACTGGTGGGTTTCTGCTCCATCAACCCGCTGGATGAAGGAGCCGCCGACGAGGTACAGCGCTGCGCTCGGGAGGGCTTGAAGGGCGTGGGTGAGCTGCATCCAGATGTCCAGGGATACGACTTGGGGGACGAAAGAGTGTTGACGCCCGTAATGGAGGCGGCTAAACGTCATGGGATGATAATTCTCACGCACGCCTCGGAGCCGGTGGGGCATCTTTACCCCGGTAAGGGCAAGGTGTCTCCCGCTGTTCTCTACCGCTTCATAAGCCAATTCCCCGAGCATACCATTGTCTGTGCCCATTGGGGTGGCGGACTTCCCTTTTACGCCCTCATGCCTGAGGTGGCCAAAGCGCTGAAGAACGTCTATTTCGATAGCGCCGCTTCTCCTTTTCTCTATCGACCGGAGGTGTTCCTTAAGGTAATGGAGCTGGTGGGGGTGGAGAAGATCCTTTTCGGCACCGACTATCCCCTCATTCAGCAGAAGCGCCTTCTAGACCAGATTGACGGCCTTGCTCTGTCCCCCAATAAGAGGGAGCTTATCCTAAGTGGTAACGCCCAGAGAGTCTTGGGGTTGGACAGGTGAAAGCTATCCTTAGACCTTAGAGAGGGTGACAGCCTTTGAAATCCCTGCCCGATTATCTAAAGCCAGGCTTGGCTTTGATTGTGACTCAGGCCTCCTCAAACGTTAGGTGGCGAACCAACAATGCGGAACACAGGGTGGCGAGGTGCCTCTGCGATGAACTCTTCAAGAGGCGATGAGGGAGTCACATCGAAAAATTTGCGGGTGATGGATACTTCAGTGATATATCGCTTGAGAACCGGGGCGCTCTGTGCTGGATCCAGTTCCTCTCTAATAGCAACGGCTTCCGAGTGGCGGCCTCTACTCAGCACAACTTGACCCACAGCACGGGCATTCTTGACCCATGCCCGCTCGCCATATGGGGATACAAGCCATCGCTGCCCGTTATCCTCCATAACTATCACGGGTGTAGAATAAAGCCGTCCACTCTTGCGTCCCCTAACTGTGAGGATGTAGTATTTTCGAGGGGCTAATCCAAGTCGCAAAAAGGCCGTCATCAGAAGGTTTGTTACCCGTCGCGGAATCGTCAACCGGTAGGTAGCTGCCATACATCCCTCCCTTACCCATCAGGTTCCAAGGCCATAATCCCGTCTAAATCTACTACAAGGCTACTCATTGCGCAATCACCGAGGAATTACGCAAGGTGGTCAGTTGTGCGACTGGGAACTAGAATGATCAGTAGAGGTACAATGGAGCTAAGGTGAAAAGAGAGAGCATTCGGGCATTCATAGCTATAGAGCTTCCCCAAGAGATCAAGGACACTTTGGCCCACTGGCAGGCACAGCTTAAGGAAGGCGGCAATCTCCCTGCAAAGTGGGTGAGCCCTGAGAGTATTCACCTGACCCTTAAATTCTTGGGAAACATAGATAGCTCCATGGTGCCCCATATTACCCAGGCCATGGCCCACGCCGCCCAAGGCATCGCTCCTTTTCGACTGGAGCTAGGGCAGTTAGGGGCATTCCCCAATATTAAGAGGCCTCGAGTGGTGTGGTTAGGGGTGGAGGGGGAGTTTGCACCCCTAAAATCCCTCCACGAAGGCATTGAAAGAGCGCTGGAGCCTCTGGGGTTTCCTAAGGAGGAGAGGGCTCTCTCCCCTCACCTAACCCTGGGGCGGGTGAAGGAAAGGGTCTCTTCCCAGGAGACGCAAAAACTGGAGGCATTACTGAAGACGTGTGAAGGCAAAAAGGGGGACATTCCCGTGGAGGCTATTCACCTAATAAGAAGCACCCTCACCCCCAGGGGTGCTGTATATAGCACTATAGCCTCTGTAAAGCTACGGTGAGGCTATGTAACCGAACCCCAAATCTCCAAACGATATAGCCCCCTTACTTTAAATTGCCCATCCATCCCTTAATCCTGATAATCTCTTCTCGTCTAACTAATGGGAAGGAGAGGTATTTTTGAGACTAACCACTGGGTATTGACTCTTCAGGGCAATTGTTATATATTGTAAATGCAGATAGTTGCAATTACTAATGGTGGCAACTTGGTACGACACGGCGAAATACTGGAGGCCCTACGAAAGGCAGGGTACCGCCTCACGCCCCAGCGGGTGATGGTGCTCTCCGCCATGGCGAAGGGCAAGGGGCACCTCAGCGCCGACGAGATATATGAAGAGGTACGCCAGGCATACCCATTTTTTGATCTGGCCACCGTCTACCGAACCCTTCAGCTCCTAGTGAAGCTGCATCTGGCTACGGCCATCGAGGAGGCAGGGGGCGCCCGTTTCGAGCTGGTGCAGGAAGGCAGTAACCAGCACCACCACATGGTGTGTGAAGAGTGCAACGGCGTCTTTGACCTGCCACCTCACTATCTGAACGCCCTGAAGGAGCAAGTGATGCGGGAGGTGGGATTTGAGCCCCACATGGAGCACTTCACCATCCATGGGCTATGCGCAGACTGCAGAGAACGAGAGGAAAAGAAAGCTGTCAGTTGACGGCATCCACGAGAGGTACTTAGAGGATGGCCGCTGAAATAGGGATAGGACTTCTAGGGGTAGGACTAGGGTTGGGGCTGCGCCACGGGATAGACTGGGATCATATAGCAGCGATCACCGATGTGACTAGCGCTCAGCCCTCCCGCCTGAGAGGGTTTGCCATGGGAACCCTATACGCCCTGGGCCATGCCGCTGTGGTTATCGCCCTGGGTCTTACGGCCATCTTAGTAGCACGCCAGCTACCCGACTGGATTGATGGATACATGGAGATGGTGGTGGGCGTCACCCTTGTAGCCCTTGGCCTTTGGGTGTTCTATTCCTTGATTCGCAACCCCGATGAGTTCAAATTGAGAAGCCGCTGGATGCTTGTCTTTGCTGCTGTAAGGCAGGTAGTGGCCAGAGCAAAGGCTAAGCTCGCTGGCCAGAGGTACGTGCCCAATAAGCCCACACATGCTTACTACGGTGTAGGTGCGTCTACAGGCATAGGGATGATCCACGGCATAGGTGCCGAAACCGGCTCTCAGGCATTGATCATTGCTGGGGCTGCTGGCGCCACATCCGCCGCTGAGGGCAGCTTTTTACTGGTGGCCTTCGCCATAGGGTTGATCCTGTCCAACTCTCTCATCACCATTGCATCAACAACGGCCATCCTCAGCGCTCAAAGCCGAAGACTCATATACACGGGCCTGGGCATATTGGTAGGGTCATTCAGTCTGGTTATTGGTACTCTTTTCCTGCTACAGAGGGGAAGCCTACTGCCCGGCTTCTTTGCCTAGAGAAGGCTCATATACAAGCTCCGCCCAGAACTAAACCGAGCGTCGGGGCCGCTCCCTTTCCTTGCTGTCGATCCATATAGTAACGGGACCATCGTTGTAGATCTCCACCTCCATGTGCTCCCCGAAACGCCCCGTCTCCACTCGAAGGCCGCTGACACGAAGGAGGTCAACGAACCTGTTTAAAAAGGCTTCGGCCTCCTTGGGAGGAGCCGCTTCAGTGAAACTGGGCCGCCTCCCTTTTCGTGTATCGGCGAAGAGGGTAAACTGACTTATAACCAACAACTCCCCCTGGATATCCAGAAGGGAGACGTTGAACCTTCCCGACTCATCGGGAAAGATGCGTAAATTTGTTATCTTATCTAACAGGTATTGGAGGTCTTCCTCGGAATCCCTCTGTCCCACTGCCGCGAAGATCACCAGGCCCCGCCCTATCTTTCCCACTACCTTATCTTCCACCCTAACCGAAGCCTTGGTCACTCGCTGGAGAAGGCACCTCACCTACTTGGTTTCCCCTGAGGGAGCCTCTTTCTTTTCTTTTTGCTGCCCTTTCTTTTCCGCTGCCTCGCCCTTCTTCTCCTTTGTGGAGGTGGACTCGCTGGCTGAGCTTTTGCGGCTGTCGGTGGAATAGAACCCACTTCCCTTGAAATGAATGGCTACTGAATGAATTACCCGGCGGGCCTTGCCGTCACACTCGGGGCAGAAAGCCACAGGCTCGTCATAGAAGGCTTGTCTAAGGTCGAAGCGCATGCTACAACTTATACATTCATACTCATACAGCGGCATCTATCCCTCTCTTCAAACAATTTAGCACTCCATCAAACTGAGTGCTAAAGTCCCATTAAAATATACTCGGTTGAGGCCCTTTTTGTCAACCAGTGCACAGTCCTGTAGATGCCTTTGCTTTCCCAATCACTGTTCGGGAAAGGGCCATGGGGTGGGCTGGCAGGGAACAT
>JAZGDP010000201.1:0-3996 GCA_036477885.1 Dehalococcoidia bacterium | reverse complement strand
ATTGGGGCGGAACTAAGTCCAGAGATTCTGGCGCGAGAGCGAGATAAGGCGGAACGGTATGGATGGACCAATATAACCCTCATCGAAGGTAACGCTGAGGAGGTCGATGTGCCCGGGCCCGTGGACGGGGTGCTGTGCTTCTACACCCATGACATCATGAATTCGCCTCGCGCAGTGGAGCGAGCATTGGGGGCGCTGCGGCCTGGGGGGCGATTTGTGTCGGCAGGGATGAAACGGGCAAAAGGCGTACGAGGGATACCCCTTAACCTTTATACCCTTTCTTATGCCTGGCCCTTTGTAACCGTTAAGGCGATGGCTACCTTGTTACGGGGCACCGCAGTCCCTTGGGCGTATATCGAAAGCGTGATGGGCCACTTTGATGTCCAGGAACATCTAGGGGGGAGTTCTTACGTAGGCCGTGGCATAAAGGAAGCCAGCCAAGACGCCGCCAGTGCATAGCGGATTCCGCAGTCCTCAGGCTAAAGATATCGCATATCGTATTTATGGGGAGATAGGACGACGCCCTCATCGCGATTCGAAGGGGTAAAAAGTAGATACCGGTTTAGTGCTTCCTGGTATGATGCTCTAGTAACGTTGCCTACGCTGCCGCCACGTCGTTTGGCTATATTGCGATTGGCTCTGCAACCTGGTGATGTGGCACTGGACTTTGGATGCGGCTCTGGGTTGAGCTTTAGTTACTTGGAGAAGGCGGTGGGCCCCAACGGACATATCATTGGGGTGAACCTGAGCCCGGAACTGATAGCGCAGGCACGAGATAAGGCAGAGCGGCATGGATGGACTAACATAACCCTCATCGAGGGATACCCCTAAACCTTTATACCATTGCTTACGGATGGCCGTTTATAACCGTTAAGGCAATGGTAACCCTAATATTTGGTAGAGCAGTGCCCTGGGCATACGTCTGGGACTATGATGCATACCTCGAAAAGGTGATGGGCCCCATGGATGTCCAGGAATGTGTGGGAGGGGCTGCTTATGTGGCCTGGGGCGTGAAGAGGGAGGCCTAAGCCGTATCGGTACATGGCGGGTTCTTTTGACTCCCCCTTTGCCCACAAATATTGTCCCTCGATAAGACCTGGGGGTGTTGTCCACCCAAGGCATTGTCTTGGGTATTTTTGTATAATCATAGTCTGGTTGACCCCTTCAGGGGCATGTGATATAATGCACAACTTGAGACGGGCGGTTGAATAGGAGCAGATGGATAGATGCCTTTAGGCTGATAGGCCTGGGCTGGTATGTAGCAACGTCCATCGTCCTGGGGGTGGTGGTGGGGCTTCTAATCGACGGTTGGGTGGACACGAAGCCATTATTCACATTGATAGGTCTAGGCTTGGGTCTGACGATTGCCTTCTACGGGCTTTACCGTTTGGTGTATCCTGTGTTGAAAAGGAACGATAAGGAGAAGGACTAGTGCAGCGAATTCTCCGCCGTCGCAAGGTCTTAGGCTGGATTCTTCTTGTTCTCATCCTCATCGTTGTTGGCTCCGTTCTATTTCGCAGCCCTTTCCCTCCCATAGAGATTAAACCAGAAGCCCTTATAGACAATGTTTTTCCCCTGGGCCCCTTGGGAGATTTCGACCTAGATAACACCCTCATCTCCGCCTGGATAGCCATTGGTGTTCTGACGCTGTTATCTTTCTTAGTTACTCGCCGCATGGAACTCATCCCCAGGGGCCTTCAGAACTTTGTGGAGGCGATATTGGAGTGGTTCCTTAACCTGGTGGAAAGCATAGCCGGGCGGGAGAATGGGAGGCGCTTCTTTCCCATAGTGGCCAGTATCTTCTTCTTCGTCCTCGTCGCCAACTGGATAAGCCTCGTGCCGGGCTTTGGCACCATCGGCAACGTGGAATCGGCCGATGAGGTCATCGAGGAGATTATAGAGGAACAGGCAGAGGACGCAGGCATCAGCGTGGCGGACGCGGAGGAGCAACTGGTCGCCTACCTCCATCTTGTAGAGGCAGGTGGCGAAATACCCGAGCATTTAGAGGTAGGGGCGGAGATATTCGCCGAGCTTGAGGATGTAGATTTACAATTATTGGACGAAATAGGCCCTTTTCGTGTGTTACCTTTAAGCCTATCGGACCAGAAGATCAGCGCTTCGGAATACCTGGAGCTTAAGGAGAGAGGAGAGCTATCGCAAGGGAAATCGGTGGGGTTTGTGGTGCCTTTCTTCAGAAACGCCAACACCGCTCTTAACACCACCCTGGCCCTGGCTTTAGTGGGCATGTTTTTCGTGGAGTACTGGGGTGTGAGATCGGTGGGGTTTTTCCGCTACAGCGCCAAGTTCTTCAACTTCGGCCGACTGAGGCGGGGGGAGATAGTCAGTGGCCTTCTTGACGTGTTCGTTGGGGGATTAGAGGCTCTCAGTGAGGTGGCTCGAATCATCAGCTTTACCTTCCGACTCTTCGGAAACATGTTTGCCGGTGAGATCCTTATCCTGGTGATGACATTTCTCATACCCCTGGCTGTGGTGCTCCCCTTTTATGGCCTGGAGCTTTTTGTAGGCTTTATTCAGGCTATAATCTTCTCCATCCTCACCCTTATCTTTGCCGTTATCGCTGTAGCCGCCCATGGTGAGGAGGCCCATGAGGAGGGAGGGGAAACTCGGGAGCCCGCTGAAACATCTACAGAGGGCATAAGAGAGGTATAGAGACCTTACTACTGATCTATTGCATGGAAAGGGAGCTAAAAGCCTAATTTAAAAAGGAGGACAAGATGACGGATGAGGCCTTTAGGTTTTTAGGAGCGGGACTGGCTATCGGCTTGGGGGCTATTGGGCCCGGGCTGGGCATTGGCCTTCTGGTGGCAAAAGCCATGGAGGCTCTGGGGCGCAATCCGGAGGCCGAGCCATCGATTAGGGTCAATATGATCCTGGGTATCGCCTTTGCCGAAGCCATCGCCATTTATGCCCTGGTGGTGGCGGTGATTATCAAGTTTATCTGATGTCGCGAAAAAGCCTTTTAACTGCTCAGCAAATTGGCATGCCCAAAGGTTGTTTAGGGACATAGGAGGATCTAAATGGAGCTTGGGATAAATTTACCGGGCTTGATCATCCAGGTAATCAATGTAGCTTTGATTATCCTCATCCTTCGAGCTCTCCTATACAAGCCAGTGATACGGATGCTGGACAGACGTTCCGAAAGGATTAAGGAAAGCCTGGAGGCGGCGGAGCGGCAGAAGCAGGAGTCCCTGCGGTCCGAAGAGGAGGTTAAAAAAGAGCTGAACCAGGCCAGGCAGGAGGGCCAGGTCCTTATTGGTCAGGCCACTCAGATAGCCGATAGGCTTAAAGAGGAGGCCCGGGAGGGGGCCCGGCGGGAGGCCGAGGCCATCATCAATCGGGCTCGCTCGGAGATCCAGCGGGAGCGGGATGAGGCGGTGGAGCAGGTGCGCCAGCAATTTGCCGATCTGACCATTGTCGCCGCAGAGAAGGTTATTCGGAAATCCCTGGATAAATCAACCCATCAGGAGTTGATAGAAGAGGTGCTGCGAGAAGGCACCACCCTGGGAAAAAACTAAGGCAAAAAGATGGCTAAGAAGAGAGCTTCTGCCAAGCGTTACGCTCAGGCGGTCTTCGCCATCGCCCGAGAGAGGGATGAGCTGGAGCGATGGCGAAAGGACCTGTCTAGGATTGCCGAAATCTTCAGCAATGAGTCAATAGCTCCGGTGTTCGAGAGCCCTCAAGTTGCGTTGACAGAGAAGATGGCGGTGCTGAAAACCCTTTTGGAGGCCTTAGAGGGCGTACAACCCCTGGCGTTGAATCTAGCTAATCTGCTGGTGGCTAAGGGCAGGGTGAATATAGCCGGGGAGCTAGCCGAAGAGTACGAAATCCTTCTGGATGCTTATAAGGGTGTGGCCAGGGCCGAGGTTATTACCGCCATCCCGCTGGAGGAAGAGGCACAGCGCAGGATAGCCCATTACCTTTCGCAACTATTGGGCAAGGAGATTAAGCTAGTCCCTCGGGTGGATCCTACTGTAG
>JAZGDP010000200.1:0-6319 GCA_036477885.1 Dehalococcoidia bacterium | reverse complement strand
ATCTTCTCCTCGCTCGCCACGCGACCGACGCTGTCCGGAAGGCCGACGCCCAGGTTCACCACGCTGTTGGGCAACAGTTCCATCGCGGCGCGGCGGGCGATAACCTTCTTGTCGTCGAGTGGTAGCGGCGGCAGCGTCTTTACCGGGATGCGAACCTCCCCGGACAACGCCGGGTTGTACGTCGTTCCATAGGTCTGCATGTGGTACTGGGGCTCGCTGACGACCACCGCGTCCACGAGCACCCCCGGAAGGCGCACATTGCGAGAGTCGAGCGAGCCCTCCGCGGCGATACGTTCGACCTGGCAGATCACAAAGCCGTGGCAGTTCCTCGCCGCCATCGCGAGCGCCAGATTCTCGAGGATCAGCGCTTCCTTCTCCATCGTGATGTTGCCGTCCGGATCGGCGGTCGTGCCGCGAATGAAGGCCACGTTGATCGGGAGGGCCTTGTAGAATAGATATTCCTCACCGTTGATCGTCATCAGCTCGACCATGTCTTCGACCGTGACACTATTCATCCTGCCGCCTTCGAGCCGCGGGTCGACGAACGTCCCGAGCCCCACCTTGGATAGCGTCCCCGGCTTGGCTGCGGCGATGTCGCGGTAGAGATGGGTGATGATGCCCTCGGGTAGGTTGTACGCCTGGATCTTGTTGTCCTGCACGAGCTGACCGATCTTCGGTGTAAGCCCGAAGTAACCGCCGATCACGCGTTGCAGCAGGTTTTCGTGTGCGAGGAGGTTGAGGCCTTTTTCCTTGCCATCGCCTTGGCCGGTCGCGTGGATAAGGGTGAGCCCGCTAGGCCGACCGGTCTCGAGGAAACGCTTCTCCAACGCGACCAGCAGCTGCTCGGGCATCCCGTGGCCGCCGTAGCCGGAGGTGGCGAGCACATCACCATCATGCAGAACTGAGATCGCGTCCTCGACCGGGATGATCTTTTTCAGCGCCTGATTCGAGTTCATCGTTTACTCTATGTAGCGTGAACGGCATAGGCGCCCGGGTTGGAGTGTAAGGCGAACGCCATAGAAACCTGCGGATCAATCACGAGTGTATTTTACTCCCAATCCATCTGTCGCTGCAAGTCCCGGCAAATTGGAGCACAGTTCCAAACTAGTCAGGCCGAGACGACAAACTTCTTGAGGGGGCCGTAAAACCCAGGAGAGGAATCCAGTGGTGTTGTTACTAGTAAGTAGTTGGTGGAGACGGGGGAGAGTTGAACTCCCCGTCCAGAAGAGGCCCATACTGGGATATGCTACAAGCTTAGTCGACTCTTTGTTCTCGCCTAGCCGGCCTCTGTCGACCGAGTCCGGCTATAGCCAGTCGATTCATCTTAAGCGACTCTTATCGACGTCGGGATCGCTGCACCTCGATTTGTCGGCGCCCAATCCTCACCCTCGAGGAGAGGCTTGGTTGGACGTGACTGCCCTAATTAGGCAGCCAGTGCGTACTGACTGTTGCCAGTTACTGTTTTGCCACCGGTTTTACGAGGTTAGTGGCACCTCGGCTTGCAATCCCGTCAAGCTCATCCCCTGTCGAAACCACGCGTCCCCACGTTCTTAATTCTAACACAAAAGACGAACCTTTACCAGATATTTAGGGTGAGCCGCCTTCTCATCTTTTTAGCTCCTCCCCAGTCACCGCTCCAGCTCCCCATCTTCGAGCGCTTAGGGCCTGGGCCATGGTAAAAAGGGCGCCGCTCTCTTCCAGACGGTTCTCTCTCCATTGACCATAATGCTCCCCTGACCAGAGGAATACTATATTCGGTCAGTACTGGGAAAGAAACTCCTTCACCTTCAAACCCTCGGGGGCCGAGGGGGCCCATACCAGTAGGTGAGAGGCCAGGGGAGCATCGGTGATCAGGGCTTCGGGGGTTACCCCCACATTAAAGCTGAAGGGCTTGCCGCAGTGCTCACAGCGACTCTCTATTACTCCTTTGGTGCCCACCCCATACACGACGGGGATGTCCAGGGAGGTGAGGGCTCAGGCTGCGTATACCCGCCCCACGTTATTCAAGGTTACACGCCACGGTGTCTCGTAGCTTACTAGAGGGCCGCACGAGAGGATCTGCTGGGAGGAAGAGTCGTAGGATATGTCCATGAGCTCACATTCATCCCTTAGGAGCTGGTGGATAGCCTCCTGGCTCGTATCCATCGCTTTGGATAGCTCCTGTAGGGTAGGGGAGCGCTCCAGTTTAGGCCACACTTTGAAAAGATGTTTGCGCAGGGCTCTTGCCGTGGCAGAGAGGGCGTTCCAATTAGAGCGGTAGGTCTCTACCTCTCGCTGAAGGTAGCGTTTCATCCGTTCCGATAATCGAATAGGATCCGACCTGTCGTTCAACTTAGGACAACCTTCTACGAACAGCTCTAGACATCTGTCGCTCTGCCTCACGGCGGGCGATGGTCTCACGCTTATCATACTTGGCTCGACCCTTAGCCAGGGCTAGCTCTATCTTGGCTACATGGTTTTTAATATATAGCTTAAGGGGCACCAGGGTTAACCCCTTTTGCTCTGATTTGCCCATAAGGTAGTTTAGCTCCCTCTTGTGAAGGAGGAGCTTTCGAACTCTATTGGGATCGTGATTGTATCGGCCGCCAGAGGGATATTGGGCTATGTGGGCACCATAGAGCCACAGCTCGCCTCCATCGCCCCTGGCGTAGGCGTCTCTAATGTTGACTCGCCCTGCCCGGATGGACTTTATCTCGGTACCGGTGAGGACTAAGCCAACCTCCATGCTCTCCAGGATATCGAAGTCATGGTAGGCTTTTCGGTTTACGGCGATCGCTTTCATGGCCGAACCTTTGACTGGTGTTCGTACAGAATCAGGGCGCCTCAATATTAGGCGGCCTGATTGGGGAGGAGGGAGTTTTGACCGATCTGGGACTGGACATATTGAATGGCTCGTTCCAGTTGGCTATCTCTTCCCAGCAGCAGGTCTTCCAGGGTTGTCTCCACCTCTATATCTGGAGTGAGGCCTCTGTTGTCAATCTGGTTCCCCTGCGGAGTGAACCAGCGAGCGATGGTTATAAATAGGCCTGAGTCATCGCTGAGTTGGAAGAGCTGGTTAACACTGCCCTTGCCGAAGGTGGTGGTACCTATAAGGGGACCTCGACCATGATCCTGGATGGCTCCGGCGAAAACCTCACTGCCGCTGGCGCTGAATTCGTTCACCAGCACCGCTATGGGTATATCCTTAGCCAGCCCTCCAGATCTCACCAAGTGATCAGTGCGATTGCCGTCTCCATCTAGCTCGTAAAGGACCAGGCCCTCCTTCAAGAATTGGCTCGTTGAAGCCACTGTAGTCCTTAACAGGCCTCCAGGGTTATTCCTAAGGTCTATGACTATGCCTTTTACATCTCCCGATGATAGCAGGTCCTCAAGGGAGTCCTTTAACTCTGAGTCGGTGCGATCACTGAAGCTGGTGATCTGAATACGAGCTATCTGGGGAGCAACTATCTCCGGTATCACGCTTGTAATATCCACTTTGTCTCGGACGATCTCTATGAGCACCGGCTCCGTTTCACCTTCATGGAGGATTAGTAGCCTTACCGCCGTCCCCTTGGGCCCTCGGATTATTACTACTGCGTCTTCTACGCTGAAGCCATCGGTGGAGATGCCATTTACCTCTAAAATGATGTCGCCGGGCCGAATACCAGCCCTCTCGGCGGGAGAGCCCGCTATGGGGGCGATAATGGTAATTTTATCGTTCCTGAGGGCTACAAAGGCCCCTATGCCCTCAAAGGAGCCCTCGAACGCCTCCTGCTGAGAGGTGAAGCCCGCTGGGCTTAGATAGGAGGTAAAGGGGTCGTCTACTTCTTCCAATAACCCCACTATCGCCGCCACCGTGAGGTCGTGACTCTTAGGGGTACCCTGGTCGGCGAGCTGGATGTCCAGGAACTGCCATACCCCAAAGACCGCTCTTAACTCTTCGCCGCCTGTCACGTTGAAGGCGCCGTCGAATCCACTGTCCACCGAGGGTATGGTCTCCAGATTTATGGAGGAGGCAGTAGCCTCATCCAAGATCTGAAGCATGCCTTCAATTGCCCCGGCTCGCAGCAAGGCAGGGCTTAGGCTATCTTTATCTACAAACTTATCGAATAGCAGATCCCACGCCTGAACCAGGGGTCTCGCTTCCTTAGGCACAGATGTGCCGCCCAGGGAGCAGGAAAGCCCCAACAGTAGCAAGATAGTCAGTACGCTGGGGATGAGAAGCCATTTATATTTGGTCATGAGAGCGCCCTTATATCTTTAAAGATCATATCCTAATACAGCACGACCTGCACCTTCATGGTAGCATATCGGCAGCGGATTAACTACCTGGCTCACCAAATATCATATCGTCGATGGTAGATATAATCTTCCTTGACATGGCCGCCTCAGGGATGCTACTATCACAACTAGCTAACTCAGTGCTCTGGCTCTGTTCATAAGAAGAACAACCAGTCCTTTTAAAGGGTTGTATCCATAGCAAATGAGGGAGGTACGGTATGGCAGCACGAGCCAAGAAGAAGATAAGTAGCTTGCCTGGAATAGTTTCTTTCGGTGCATACATACCTAAGTATAGATTAGGAAAAGAGACCGTAGGTTGGGGGATGGCGGAGAAGGCCGTAGCCAATTTCGACGAAGATAGTATAACCATGGCCGTAGCCGCTGGAATGGATTGCACAGATGGCCGGGACCGAGGAAAAATAGATGCCTTATTCTTTGCCACCACCACTTCTCCTTATTTAGAAAAGCAGGCAGCGACTACAGTGGCTACTGCCCTCGATCTCAGCCGAGAGCTCCGGTCTGCCGATTTCACCAACGTGCTTAGGGCTGGGACAACCGCCATTAGATCGGCCCTGGATGCCATAGCCAGTGGCACAGCTAGAAATGTCATGGTATCCGTCGCAGACATGCGCATGGCCGCCCCAAAGGGCGATTACGACCGAAACTTCGGGGATGGTGCAGCGGCCCTTTTATTGGGCAACGCCGATGTAGCGGTAGAGGTGGAAGGTAGTCACTTTATTACCGACCAGATGATCGATGTGTGGAGGGCCGAGGGAGACCCCTTTGTGCGCTCTTGGGAGGAGAGATTTATCCAAGAAGAGGGCTATCAGAGGGTCATGTTGGAGGGGATATCCGGCTTAATGAAGAAGTTTAAGCTAACCCCTAAAGACATAAGTAAGGCCGTTTTTTATGGGCCAGACCCACGCAGGCACGCCGCCATGGGCAAACGATTAGGCTTCGATCCAACACAAATTCAAGACCCCCTCTTTGGTTCCATCGGTAATACGGGGGCTGCCTTTCCCATCATGATTCTGGTCTCCGCCTTGGAGGAGGCCAAGCCGGGAGACAGAATACTGTTGGCCAGCTATGGCGATGGATGCGATGTCTTGCTCCTTCGAGTCACGGAGAACATCAAGAAAATAAAGGGGAGGAGGGGGGTTAAGAAGCACCTGCAATCCAAGAAGGTTATCCCCAACTATGACACGGTGCTGCGTTGGCGCGACCTGACCCCTTCTGAGGCAGCACGTCGGCCCGTGCCTAGGCCACCCTCCGTCTCCGCCCTGTGGAGGGACCGAGACCAGATCATCCGTCTGTATGGGATGAAATGTAAAGCCTGCGGAACCATTCAATATCCCCCACAGCGGGTATGTACCATCTGTAGGGTTAAAGATGACTTCGAAAGTTTCCGGTTCTCCGATAAAAAGGGCAAGATATTTACCTACTCCATGGATTACATAGCCGGCACCATAGACACCCCACTGGTGATCACCGTAATTAATTTCGACTGTGGCGGAAGAATGCTATGTATGATGACAGATAGAGAGATCGATGAGGTCAGGATAGACATGCCCGTAGAGATGAGCTTTAGGAAGCTACGTTCTGTCGGTGGCATCCACAACTACTATTGGAAATCTGTGCCGATTAGGGTATGATGTAAGGGTGAAGTAAAAGTAGAAGATGTATTGTTTCTGTGGACTCGGGCTGAAATAAGTCAACACATGTAAAGGAGGTAAACCTCATGGAAAGCATTAAGGATAAAGTAGCTATCGTGGGGATGGGGTGCACCAAGTTTGGCGAAAGGTGGAAGGCGGACGCGGAGGACCTCATGGTGGAAGCCTGCTACGAGGCCATGGAGGATGCAGGGATAGAGACCAAGGATATCCAAGCTGCCTGGCTGGGAACTTATAACACCTCCTGGACCGGCCAGCCCCTGGCTCACGCCCTAAAGTTGGACTACATCCCCATCACTAGAGTCGAAAACGCCTGCGCCACCGCCACCGATGCCTTCAGGAACGCCTGTTACGCCGTCGCCGCCGGGGTATATGACGTGGTTTTGGCT
>JAZGDP010000020.1:0-2266 GCA_036477885.1 Dehalococcoidia bacterium | reverse complement strand
ATACTGGCCAGTTCAGAGGCTGACACCCCCATGGAGGCTAAAAGGTCGGGGCGGCCCACATCACCGATAAAAAGCGTATCACCCGTCAGAACGGCTTGGGGATTGTGGTGATCCTTCTCCAAGTCATAGATGAGGAGGGAGATAGCCTCGGGCGTGTGACCAGGTGTCTCGAGAACCTTGAGACGCACTTTGCCTAACTCGAGGGTGGCCCCGTCCTTCATCCCGGTGAAGGGGTAATCCGCCTGAGCACGAGCGCCTAGATAGATCTTGGCACCTGCGCGGTCCCGCAGCTCAATGTGACCGGCCACGAAATCGGCGTGGAAGTGGGTGAGGAAGACATGGCGTATCTGCAGCCCTAGTTGGCGAGCGTCTTCTAGATACTGATCTACATCCCTCTGTGGATCAATGACCGCTGCGGTTTGGGTCTCTGGGTCTCCTACCATGTACGAGGCGTGAGCAAGGCAGCTGAGGTAATACCGCTTGAGTATCATCTTTGACTCCTTTTCAGCAATCGCGGATACGACTCAAATGCAACGCTCGCAAGAAGGCTGTCCTGATTATACAGAGTGGATGTCTTGCCGTCTATATTCCCTCTTAGAGCAGGTCGGCAGATTTTAATAAGGCGTCTCCGGCCTGGAGGATGAGCATTTCCGGATTTTAACAAAATATTAACCTTTTGGTAACATCCCTGAAATATATATGGGGGATAATGGAAACAGGTAGGAAATATAGAGGTCAGTGGGGCCTCTACTAAAAGAGGGAGCGAATATGCCGGATTTGAGTCCAAAAGAGGTTATAGAGCTATGCGGGGAGAAAGGTATCAAAATGGTGGACCTCAAGTTCACCGACCTCCCCGGCACACTACAGCATTTCTCCATTCCTGCGGGGGAGCTAACCGAGGAGATGTTTGTGGAGGGACTAGGGTTCGATGGCTCCAGCATTAGAGGTTTTCAGAAGATTCACGAAAGTGATATGCTCCTCATTCCAGACCCCTCCACCGCCTTTGTAGACCCCATCTGCAAGGTGCCCACGTTAAGCATCATATGCGATGTTACGGATCCTTTCAGTGGGAAGCTTTATCCCAGGGATCCCAGATATGTGGCCCAGAAAGCCGAAAACCACCTGAAGTCCACGGGCATTGCTACTACCAGTTACTGGGGGCCGGAGTGTGAGTTTTTCATCTTCGACGACGTCCGTTTCGATCAGAATGAGCATTCCGGATACTATTTCATCGACTCCCAGGAGGGCATATGGAATTCGGGAAATGGCGCCGGTCAAAATTTGGGACATCGTCCCCGCTACAAAGAAGGCTACTTTCCCACCCCTCCTGTAGACACCTTGCAGGACTTCCGTTCTGAGGCCGTTCTTAAGATGATGGAGGTGGGAATACCTATAGAGGTTCACCATCACGAAGTGGCTACGGCAGGTCAGGCGGAGATCGATATGAAGTATGCTCCCCTCATCCGCATGGCGGACAACGTAATGTTGTACAAATACATATTGAAGAACGTGGCCAAGGCCCATGGGAAGACGGTAACCTTCATGCCCAAGCCTCTTTTCATGGACAACGGCTCAGGGATGCACTGTCACCAGAGCCTTTGGAAGAACGGCCAGAACCTCTTCTACGACCCCGAGGGCTACGCCAAGATCAGCGAGATGGCCCTCTACTACATAGGAGGGCTCATCAAGCACTCTCCCGCTCTCCTGGCCTTCTGTGCGCCCACCACCAACTCCTATAGGCGATTGGTGCCCGGCTTCGAGGCACCGGTGAACCTGGCATATTCCCAGAGAAATCGCAGCGCCTGCGTGAGGATACCGATGTACAGCTCCAAGCCTGCCGCTAAGCGCATCGAATACCGGCCTCCCGATCCATCCAGCAACCCCTACTTGGCCTTCTCTGCCTTGCTCATGGCTGGATTGGATGGTATCGTCAATAAGATAGACCCCGGGGAGCCTCTGGAGGAGGATATCTATGAGCTGCCTCCTCAGGAAGCGGCAAAAATACCCCAGGTTCCGAGCAGCCTGGAGGCGGCGCTGGATGCTTTAGAGGAGGACCACGAGTTCTTGCTTAAAGGGGACGTTTTTACTTAGGACCTGATTGATACGTGGCTCAGCTATTAAAGGACCAAGGAGGTGGATCCCATGAGGCTGAGACCCCATCCCTATGAATTCTATCTCTACTACGACGTTTAGACCCTTGTATACAGCTAACCTGTGGGTCCTACTGCCTCACAATATTGCTCTATATTAGCCCAGGGGAGGTTTA
>JAZGDP010000002.1:0-2008 GCA_036477885.1 Dehalococcoidia bacterium | reverse complement strand
CCATCGCAGGTGGCACAGGAATGAATTCCCGCACCTAAGAAGCTATCCTCCCCCGGCACTCCCAACCTCTTATAGCTGGCGCCGGGCGCAAGCAAAAGAGTGGCGGCACAATAGCTGTCACCGCTCTTGGTGCTGACCTGGCGGTATTTACCGTCAGCCATTATGGAGACCACCTCCTGAGCCGAGAGGGTCTCTACTTCAAAACGGTGGGCCTGTTGGACTAATCTAGTGGCTAGCTCGTCGCCTGAGATACCATCGGGAAAGGCGGGGAAGTTCTCCAGTCGCTCGGTGGTGCCTGCCTGCCCTCCCAGGGCGGCTCGGTCTATAACCAGGGTCTCCATTCCCTCCCGAGCGGCATATATAGAGGCCATCAGCGCCGCCGGCCCCCCTCCCACGATGATGAGGTCGTAGTAGGGATTCTTGGCCTTGGTCGTAATGCCCAGTTTCTCCGCCATCTCTAGAGGGGAAGGGTTTATCATGAAGGAGCCATCCTCGTACACAACGGTGGGGACGGTCTGGCCTCCATTTTGTAACTTCCTGATGGCTTTTAGCCCCTCTTCATCCTGTTCTATATCTATATTTTCGTATTGGACCCTTTGCTCGCCAAGAAACTTCTTGACCTGTTTGCAGAAGGGTCACCATATGGTGCTGTATACCTTGATCGTTGGGCTAGCCATGTTCATCTCCTCTTGGCAGTGGATTGCATTTAAAATGGAGTGTAGCCTTGTTATTTAAACCTTAAAGACAAGGGTGCACGTTGTCAACTGCTTATCTTCCCTGTGTACCCGGAAGTGTCTCGGATTTTTAGTGTGTGGCCCTAGGTTAACCGCTGTTTAGTGTTGACTCGCCTCGGGTGGGATGATAAGGTGGAGGTAGAGATGTTTGAAGGGCCCCACTTTAGTCAACTGTTCATCCGTTGAATATCTGAGGCTGCTTTCCAAAAAAGGGGTGAAAGGAGTCAGTTCAGTGACTACGAGGATAACTTCATCTGAGAGCGAAGAAGGGATAAAGAGCGAAGGCGAAACTACCTATCAATCGGCCTTGACTCAATTCCATGTCGCTGCCGATAAGCTTGGGTTAGACGACGGGGTGAGGGCGATCCTTAGTGTGCCAAAGCGGGAATTGATAGTCCATTTCCCGGTGAAGATGGACAACGGGGGATTGAAGGTTTTCACTGGCTATCGAATCCACCATAATTTGTCTCGTGGACCTGCCAAAGGGGGCATACGCTACCATCCCAATGTTACGTTGAACGAAGTCCGAGCCCTGGCTATGTGGATGACCTGGAAATGTGCCGTGGTTAATATACCCTATGGAGGGGCCAAGGGAGGAGTGGCTTGCGAGCCCAAAACATTATCCTTGGGGGAGCTGGAGAGATTGACAAGGCGCTACGCCACCGAAATATCCATGCTGATAGGGCCCGAGAGCGATATACTTGCCCCCGATGTTAATACCAACCCTCAGATTATGGCCTGGATCATGGATACCTACAGTATGCATAGGGGCTATTCGGTGCCTGGCGTGGTTACGGGAAAGCCTGTGAGCGTGGCTGGGACTCAGGGTAGGGTAGATGCTACGGGTCGAGGGTGTACAATTGTAGCTAAGGAAGCAGCCGCCTCTAGGGGCCTCCCCTTTGATGGGGCCAGGGTGGTGGTTCAAGGCCTTGGCAACGTCGGCTCGGCAGCCGCTCGACTATTGGCGGAGCAGGGATGCAAGGTCATCGCGGTAAGCGATGCTATGTGTGGTGTTTATTGCGAAAATGGAGTAGATCTGGACGCTCTGATTTCCCACAAGAAAGAATATGGGTCTTGTAAGGAGTTCAAAGGGGGGGAAGAGATAAGCAATAAGGAGCTCCTAGAGCTGCCCTGTGATATCCTGGTGCCCGCAGCCATTGAAGGTCAGATAACATCGAAAAACGCCCCAAAGATAAGGGCAAGGCTCATCGTGGAGGGCGCCAATGGCCCCACCACTCCAGAGGCCGATAAGATCTTGGAGGATAGAGGCATCT
>JAZGDP010000199.1:0-3256 GCA_036477885.1 Dehalococcoidia bacterium | reverse complement strand
GATAGTTCTTTCACCTGGGGGAAAGAAATTAGATAACACTGCAATGCTATTCTTGGTGGGGGAGCTGACCAGCACGCTAAGATGGAAACCGTGGATAGAGTCAGTATCCACTCGGGATTCCCGCGCTAACAGAGCCACCCTGAATGTGCGCCTAAGTAAGGCGGCGCCGCTACTGGATGTATTGCAGCAACTACCCTTTGTGAAAAACGTGCTACCCATAGAACAAAACGGCTCAGGGCAAAAAGGGAATAAATCGGGTGGATTTCTGGATAAACTGGGGCTCTCCAAATCCCGCAGCTCTTCCCAACATTCACCTCGTAGAAAGGTCATATTGACGGTCCTCACCTAGTGTTGTACCCCGTATAACGCCGTTTACAGCAAGCGCTGAGCTTTCTCTTTCCTTCCCCTTCTCTATTTGGCTGAGCAGATTTCGCCGAGCCTTCGTGTTAAGCCTCAGTCGAACAAGCTCATGCCGAAGGACTCACGCCAAAGACCATCACAACGCTATCTCTCCGGCCAGTAGTGAACACCCCAGCCCGAGGGCTTCTAGAGCGGGGCCCTAAGCCCACCCTCGTAGGATTGGAAAGATAAGGACTCCTCTAAAACTGAGCATCAGCCCCACTCAGGCATATTACCCGTGACTAGTACGAAGGTACTACTGTACCTATAGACAAATTATAAAAAGGGTGCTATAGTTACTCCGATTTACTTATAATTACCTATAATTGAGATGTCAATAAAGGGGTTTAAACAGATAGATTGTCACAATGCCGGGGGAGAAAATGAGCAAAATAGATGTTTTCATAGTAGATAGACATGTTATATTTAGAAGCGGTGTAATTAAGGCCCTCTCCGCTATCGAGGACATCAAGATCCTTGGGGAGATGGATAACAGTGAAGAGAGCGTTGACCTCATCGAGGCTTTTGCCCCCAATGTGGTACTTCTGGACGTCGACGCTCCCCCCTTGTACAGCTTCGGTCTAGGGCAACGAATTCGGCAACGCTCCCCCATGATCTCACTCATAGTAATGAGTTCTAATGCCGACGAAGATCGGCTTTTCCAGGCCATTAAAACCGGCGCCGCCGCCTTCGTGGATAAAACCGTAAACCCCGAAGAGCTCATCGACGTCATCCGGAAGGTAGCCCAGGGTGAATTCCCCATCAATGAAGGGCTAACCACTCCCGGTGTCGCCTCTCGGATCCGGCGCTATTTCGAAGACCAGGCCCTCATGGGGAAGGATATAGAGGCCTTAGTGGTGCCCCTCTCCCCTAGAGAGCTAGAGATCTTGGAATACGTAGCCAATGGCAACTCCAATAAGCAGATAGCCCACACTTTGAAAATAAGCGAGCAGACCATCAAAAACCACCTCACCTCCATCCTCCGGAAGTTGGATGCCAACGACCGTACCCACGCCGTAGTCCTCGCCATGCGCTATGGCTGGATATCCGTAGGAGCAAAGGGCGACCTTCAATAGTTTCGGCTAAAAGGCAACCAATGAAGGTAGTACACATCGACGACGATCCCGAGATCCTAGACGTGGTCTCCATGTGTTTCGAGCTGGGCTGGCCCGGCAGCAAGATAGTTTCCGCAGCCACCGGAGAGAGCGGCGTAGAGACGGTGCAGAAAGAGAGCCCAGATATTGTTCTTCTGGATATTGGATTGCCGGATATAGATGGATTCGAGGTCTGTCGCACGGTCCGCAGCTTCTCCGATGTGCCCATCATCTTCCTCACCGTTAGGGATAGGGAGGCGGATATGGTCCGGGGCTTAGAGCTGGGCGCCGCCGATTACATCCCCAAACCCTTCAGTCACATAGAGCTTCTGGCCAGGGTCAGGGCCATTCTACGGCGGGTTCAGATGTGGCCCTTGATAAAAAGCCAGCCTCCCTACATCAGCGATAGGCTATCGGTAGACTTCGATACCCGGGAAGTGCTAGTGAAGGGGAAGGATGTAAAACTAACGGACACCGAATTCCGCCTCCTGGGCCTCCTGGTGAAGAATGCCGGGCATGTCCTTACCCATCGTATGCTTCTGGAGGAGGTGTGGGGCCCTGAATACTCCGATGCCGGAAACCTCCTCAGGGTGCACATACAACACCTGAGGAAGAAACTGGGAGACGATGCGGACCAACCCACCATGATCGTCACCGAGAGGGGCCGAGGTTATAGGTTTATCGAGCCCACGTAAAGAATCCTTCCAAAAGGATTAAAAGTCGTAAAGATCTAACCCCCTCCTTAATGTAGGCTAATGTAGGCCTAGGTAAGTACTGGTAACTCTTTACCCAATCTTAATATAACTCCTGGCATTCTTAATGGAATCTACACCTCATCTTAACGCTCTTTACCGAAATCTTTACACTGCCTACTTACCATAGAGTCGACTGAAAACTATCCGATAAGGAGGTGGTGTTTCATAACTAAAGATGAAACAGAAGGAACCCCAAAAGGTGGCTGGGGTACGGAGCTAACCTCGAATACGGCTAGAAAAGGAGGTAAAAACCTATGAAAAAGAAACTAGCCTTTCTAGGAATCGTGGCTTTAGTGGCTCTGATGGCTTTTCCAGCCACCGCGCTGGCCCAGCCTCCTACGTCAACCTCTTTCTCAGCCACTGCAGTAGTAGGCTTAACTGGGACTAAGGCAACAGTGCCGACGCCTGCCGGAGTGATTACCACCCGAGAGAACCTATCGGGCTCTGTGGTTGCAACGGATTGGTCTGACCTAGCTGGGGCGACCCTAAGCACTGATCATAACTCGCGGTCAGCTCTGCTAGGATTTACAGGGGTGGTTGGGTCAAGTGGCTCCATTACTGGACAGCTAAGGGGTAACTTTACCTTTACCAGTCCTGCGGGTGACCGGATCAGCGGCCGCTTCGATGCCAGCATCGGCGGTTCATGGATGCTTATAGACTTCACTGGCACGGGCCAGCCCATTGTTTTAGCCACAGTTACCAACAGTGGTAGCTGGCAGGCAGGCAGTGGCTCCGGTATATATTCTGGAGTTAAAGCCAGCGGAAGCTACAGCGGAAGCTTCGCGGGCATTTTAGGTGCTCCCGGCTTGTTTGGAGGCACAGCCACGTTTAGTGGAACGCATAGGTAAAACTCAGTCGAAGGTAAGTTCGTAGAGCGGGGCGGGAGTAGCCGCTCTCGCCCCGCTAGGGAAATAGAGGTGGCCAAAACCAGGAGCCAATTTCGGCGCTACCTCCTCCATAGGGGACTGGCGCCGGCCCACGGCTTGCTCAGCTTGACAATGGGTTTGG
>JAZGDP010000198.1:0-5122 GCA_036477885.1 Dehalococcoidia bacterium | reverse complement strand
GCAAGGAAGGCTGTTGAGATGCAATTAGCCTATAGGCTGAAAAATCTTGGGGCTAGTGATCAGCCTCGACGCTCGAAGAGACGGTCGGGAAGCTCCAGAATCTGTTTTAAATGGTGTAGGAAGCTGGCCGCTGGCGCTCCGTCGATCAGGCGATGGTCCACGGTGAGGCTGAGGTTCATCATGGAGCGGGGGGTTATCTGTCCTTTATATACCACGGGTTTTTCCTCTATGCGTCCCACCCCCAGAATGGCACTCTCCGGAGAGTTGATTATGGGGGTGAAGAGGTCTATTCGGTTCAGGATACTTATGGTGAAGGTGCTACCTTTAATCTCATCCAGACTCAACCTGTTGGTTCTGGCCTTCTCGGTGAGTTCGTTGACAGTTTGGGAGACCTCAATCAGGCTACTCTTATCGGCGTTCCTCACCACAGGCACCACCAGCCCTTCTTTCAAAGCCACCGCCAAGCCTACGTGAATTTCCGTCGACAGGTGTATCTCATCATTCACAATAGCGGCATTAAGTCGAGGGTGCTTCTTGAGGGCTTCCGCTACCGCCTTCACCAATAAAGCCGACTCGCTGATCTTGATCTTCTCCGGGCCGGTAGACCACTGTCGTCGCAACTCGAGAATGCGGGTTACATCCACCTCCATGGTCAGGGTGTACTGAGCCGACTCCCTGAGGCTTTGGGTCATCCGCTGAGCGATGATCTTTCGAGCCCCGGTCAGCGGCACCACCTCCCCTGCAGGGATGGAAGGAGCGGGGGCTTGTTGGGCATAACGCCTTACGTCCTCCTCCATGATTCGCCCCCCAGGTCCGCTACCTCTAACCTCCCTAAGTTCCACTCCCATCTCTGAGGCCACTCGCCGCGCCGCGGGAGTAGCTCTAATGGGGCCTCCTGTAGCAACGGCAGGGACAGATGAGACCTTGGCCACCTCCTCCTTTTGGGGCACCGCTACTTCGGGGGCAGGAGGCGCCTCCTCCCCCTCCTTCAATAGGTAACCTATCACAGTTTCACAGGGCACCAGGGTGCCAGCCTCTATCAAAGGATGAAGGAAGCCATCCTCGGCCGCCTCCACCTCAAAGGTAATCTTGTCTGTCTCCACCTCCACCACGGGAGTGCCCTTCTCCACTCGCTCTCCAGGCTCCTTGAGCCATCGGGCCACGACTCCCTCGGTCATAGCCATTCCAATTTTAGGCAGTAAGAGCTCTGCTGCCATGTCGCTTTCCTCCCCAGGTCAACTCCACAGCGATTTGACCGTAGCCACCACTTTAGCAACATCAGGCACATAAGCCTTCTCCAGCACACTGCTGAAGGGTACGGGGGTATGGGGGGCCGTCACCCTCTTGATAGGCGCATCCATATAGTCGAAGGCCTTATCAGCCACCAGAGCAGCGATATCGGTGGCCATGCTGCACCGGGGCGTGTCTTCATCCACTACGACCAGCCTCTGAGTCTTCTGAACCGACTGGAGGATGGTGTCCTCATCCATGGGAGAGAGGCTAAGCAAATCTATGACCTCGGCGTTTATACCCCCCTTAGCCAACTCCTCGGCTGCTTTCAGGCATACCCCAGTCATGGAGGATATGCCCACCAAAGTTACATCGGCACCTTCCCTCCCCACCATAGCCTTGCCTATGGGTAGGGTGTAGTCCTCTTCTGGTACCTCCGCCTTACGCCCTAGGATGCCCTTATGTATGAAGACGATGACAGGGTCATTGTCCCTGATGGCCGAGATGATGAGGCCCTTGGCGGTGTAGGCATCGGAGGGTGCCACACATTTGAGGCCAGGCAGATGGACGAAGAGGGAGTAGAGGGATTGGGAGTGTTGAGCGGCGTTGCCGCCGGCGGCACCGCAATATGTCAATACAGTCAAGGGCATCTCTATCTTGCCGCCGAACATGTAACGCATCTTGGCGGCGTTGTTCATCAGCTGGTCCAGGCATACCCCTACGAAATCGACGAACATCAGCTCTACAACAGGTCGCAGCTCTGTAGCAGCCGCCCCCACTGCCGCTCCAATAAACCCCGTCTCGGAGATAGGGGTGTCCCTAACCCTTTCGGGGCCAAACTCTGTTATGAGGCCCTTATATGTGGCGAAGGCGCCTCCCCAGGCGTCTACAAAGTCCTCACGACCAGCCCCGCCTGCCACATCCTCACCCATCAAGATAACATTGGGATCACGGCGCATCTCCGAGCGTATAGATTCGTTGATAGCCAAACTAAAGGGTATCTCTCTTCCCACCATGGTAAACCTCCCCAGTGCTATTTATAGCTCGCATATACATCGGTCTCCAGCTCCTCCAACGAAGGTAGGGGATCGGCCTCCGCCTTACGCACCGCCTCCTCTATGAGGGCCTGCGCCTTTTGCTCCACCTCCTCCAGCTCCTCCAGGGGAACCAACCCCTGATCCACTACCCGACGTTTGAAGCCCTCGATGCAGTCCTTGCTTCTATAATATTCGACCTCCTCCCGGGTGCGATATGTGGAATCATCGTCACCGGTCCAGTGGCCATAGTAACGATAGGTCTTACACTCTAAAAGTGTAGGGCCACCACCAGCCCGGGCTCGCTCTATGGCCTCGCCAGCAGCGCGATAGACATCGAAGGCATCCTGCCCATCCACCACCACCCCAGGTATACCGTAAGCCAGGGCCCTATCGGCTATGTTCCCCACGGAAACGGCATATTCTACGGGGGTAGCTTCGGCATAGAGATTGTTCTCACACACAAAGATAACAGGCAACTTCCAGATGGCCGCTAGGTTCAGGGCCTCGTGGAATGCGCCTTGATTGGACGCACCATCGCCAAAGAAGGAAACCGATACCTGTCGAGTGCCCTTCACCTTAGCCGTCAATGCGGCGCCAGTGGCCAGGGGAAGGTTAGAGCCCACTATCCCATTGGCCCCCAACATGCCTTTAGAGACATCGGCTATGTGCATGGAGCCGCCCTTTCCCTTATTGCTACCGGTAGCCTTACCGTAGAGCTCGGCCATCATCGCCACGGGGTCCACCCCCTTGGCGATGCAGTGGCCATGCCCCCTATGGGTGCTGGCCACATAGTCGTCCTGATTCAGATGAGCGCAAACCCCAGCAGGCACCGCTTCCTGACCCGCCGAGGAGTGGCCCATGCTCACAGGCTTACCCGCCTTAAACTCCTGGATGAAACGCTCCTCGAAGGTGCGAATGGTAACCATGGTATCGTAAAGCCTCAGTAGGGTTGGATGCTCTATGTCCATAATCCACCTCCTGTACGATGACTCGTCAAAAGTTTACCACAAAGGCTCTCCTGACTCGACATAGGCTGCACAAGGTAGTCAAACTTCTTCAGGCAACTCAACACCAATAGAACCTCGCCCCAGCAGGTCCTCCACTACCCGGGCGGCGCCGTCCTCGGCCACAGGAGCGGCTACCAGGTCAGCTACCTCCACCACCTCAGGAGGAGCATCGGCCATGGCTACTGCCAGCCCGGCCCAACGGAGCATGTCCACGTCGTTGGGGCTATCTCCAAAGGCAACTACTTCCTCCCGTGGGATCTCTAGAAAGTTTGCTAGATAAGCTAAAGCCTGTCCTTTGCTGCCTGTGGGGTGCCCTATCTCACAGAGGGTGGGATAGGGCTTAGTTATCATGAGGGATGACCCGAATGCCTTGCTGAAGTCCCGGACCAGGCTATCTATTTTCCCTTCTTCCCCAATGGCCGCCAGCTTGGTGGGCTCCTTGGAGAGAAAGGAATTCAGGTCGCCTACCGGATGGGCTTTGACGTCGAGAGCTATCATATACTTTTGGGCCGTTTCGTTTAGCGTTCTTACATACAGCTCATCCTCTACATATGCGTTTACGTGAAGACCCACACTCTCTATAACCTCGATGGCCCTACGAGCCAGAGGCAGGGGTATGGGCTTATGCCATAACGGCGCTCTGCTAACGGGGTCTCCTATGAGGGCCCCTTGATAGCATATTATAGGGGTGCGAATGTTCAACTCGGTGGCGAAGGGAAGGGTAGCTTGAAACATGCGCCCCGTGGCAATGGTAATCTCCGCTCCGGCGGCCATGGCTCTTGCTATAGCCTCTTTGGTACGCTGTGAGATACGATATTGAGGACTTCTTAAAGTCCCATCCAGGTCGAAGGCAATAAGCCTGTATTTCAAGGATTTCTCCAGATATGTAGTTTAAATCTCGGCATCTCAAGAGGCCAGCTCATCGAAAAATCGGGCCAACTCATCCCTTTCCGGGGGCTTCATCTCCCTCCATCCACCACGGTCTTCTATCTTCAATCCCTCTTCTGCTGGGGTGACCCTGCCTATATCATAAGCCTTTATCCCAGCATCTCCCAAGCCTCTAAGTAGTTTAGGGGTTTCCTGGGGCGCTACAGTGATGAGCAGGGCCCCCGAGGATAACAACCCCAAAGGATCCAGCTTTAGTTCCCTGCAGATAGCCTGGCATTCCTCCAAGACAGGGACACTATCCAGATACAAGGTGATGCCTGTCCCGGCCGCCTTGGCTATTTCGAAAAGGCCCATAATCAACCCTCCCTCTGTGGGGTCGTGCATAGAGTGAACCGGGGCCGCCGCCCTAGCCACATGGGCGTCCTGGACTACACTTATGCCGGGATCCAGGAGATATTCCTTAGCCTTCTGGATGATCTCACGATTCAGCCCGGACGCCAGAATGGCCTCTTCGGCGTCTCGAGCCAGTAAGGCTGTCCCCTCAATGGCTATTCCCTTGGTTAAGACTACATGGTCTCCAGGCTTAGCTCCTGCGGTGAGAACCAATTCCTCCTTTTTGGCCTCGCCCAGCATCGCCCCCATAACTATGGGTCTGGATATGCCCTGGGTCACCTCTGTGTGGCCCCCCAGCAAGGTGATGCCCATGGTATTACACGCCGACAGTATTTGATGGAATATCTCCCCTACCCCCTCCTCGGTGAAATCTTCGGGAACGAGGATGGTGGCTAGAAACCATAGGGGTTTAGCCCCCATGACGGCTATATCGTTGGCGTTGATGTGTACGGCATACCACCCTATACGGTCGGTGGCGAAGGTGATGGGATCTGTCTTGGCCACCAGAAGCCTATCATCCAATGCTATTACAGCGGCATCCTCCCCCACTCGAGGTCCTAGAATGAC
>JAZGDP010000197.1:0-3310 GCA_036477885.1 Dehalococcoidia bacterium | reverse complement strand
GCCTCCTCCAGCTCCCTTATCCTGGCCTCCGTCTGCCCCTGATATTGCCTGGCTGCTTCCAAGGGGGCATTCTCTCGAAAGTCTTTGTCAGCGGCCGCCCTACGCAACTCCTCTACTATAGACACCCGTTGTTGCTTAAGGGAATCCAGCTCTTGTAGAAGACGAGCCCGTCCTTCAGATGTTAAGGGAACGCCCTTCTCCTGGCTAGGCCTCTTTAAAGAACCTTGCGCCTTAGCGGAGGACCTCTTCACCTTCAGATTGATGGAGAGATTAGTCTGGGTAAAGCCCTCCTTTTTTGCATAGAGCAAAAAGGCTCGAACAGATTCCAATCTCTTTAGGGAGTCGCTAGAGGTCTCCAAGCTTTCAGCATATTCTGCCACCTCATGGACGGTTATATCGCTCATAGGGCGCTCCCTGCCGCACCATCTAACGAACTTGTTCACCTCCTGCTGACCTTGTTGTTTTCCCTCGGGAGGCAAACTAGCTAAAAACTGGGCAGCAATCTCCGTAAGCGCCACCTTGGTAAGATATTCCATGGCACTCCTTTTCGCAATTTGAGATCAGATAAAATAAAACGCCTTTGAGCCCTTTCGACACTATTTCTCCCTTATTCGTTTTTATGCATCTAATTAAATAGAGAAGGAGGATTTGCACCTATCGAGTATAGTATAGTAGGAGAAGGGCCACAAGGGTTTGAAAAGGGTTTTCTTCTTCAGCATTTTGGTATATAATGGGTTGGTGGGAGATACTCAAAGGCTTCCGAGAAGCAAATGAACCAAAAATGGATGAAAAGTAGCTTCATTTATCTCCTGATTATGGTAGCTATTATAGCTATTATCTTCACTGTGTTCCAGCCCTCTCTGGGAAACAGGGATGTGGACATAAGCACCGTAGTTAACTGGGCCAAATCTGGCCAGCTGAACAGCATTGAGGTTGACGGACACAAATTGACCGTTACCAAGAAAAACGATACCCAGGTATACCAGTCCCGAAAAGAAGAGGGAGTGAGTGTTTTTGAGATTCTAGATAACGCCGGCGTCTCCCCGCTGGAGGGAGGATTCACCGTCAAGGTTAAGGAATCCAGCAAGCTAGGAAACATCTTTTCCATCTTTATCAACTTCCTTCCCCTTATATTCTTCGGCGCCGTGCTTCTGTTCTTGCTGCGTCAGGCCCAAGGGAGCAACAGCCAAGCCCTCAGCTTTGGTCGCAGCAAGGCTCGTATGTTCATAGGCAATAAACCTTCGATCACTTTTAACGATGTGGCTGGCATAGACGAAGCGAAGCTGGAGCTCCAAGAGGTGGTAGAGTTCCTGAAGTTTCCCGAGAAGTTCTCTGCCCTGGGAGCTCGCATCCCCAAGGGGGTACTTCTCGTGGGATCTCCGGGCACCGGAAAGACTCTTCTCAGTCGTGCCGTAGCTGGAGAGGCAGCGGTGCCCTTCTTCTCTATCAGTGGCAGCGAGTTTGTGGAGATGTTCGTAGGAGTAGGCGCCTCCCGAGTCAGAGACCTGTTCGATCAGGCTAAACGCAATGCCCCATGTATAGTTTTTATAGATGAGATAGACGCCGTAGGACGGCACCGGGGTGCGGGACTGGGCGGCGGCCACGATGAGAGGGAGCAGACCCTAAACCAGATCCTGGTAGAGATGGACGGATTCGACGTCAACACCAATGTTATAATCCTTGCCGCCACCAACAGACCGGATATACTGGACCCCGCTCTCTTAAGGCCGGGACGCTTTGATCGGCGGGTAGTCCTCGACATACCGGATATCAACGGTCGCAAGGCCATATTAGAGGTACACGCCAAGGGCAAGCCGCTGGAGAAGAATGTGGACTTAGAGACCCTAGCAAAACAGACCCCCGGCTTTACCGGAGCTGATTTGGCTAACCTGGTTAATGAAGCCGCCATCCTGGCCGCCAGGGCAGACAAGAAAGCCACAGGCAACACTGAGCTGGAAGAGGCCATAGATAGAGTCGTCGCAGGCCCGGAAAGAAAGAGCAGGCTGATAAGCCCGAAGGAGAAGGAGATCACCGCCTACCACGAGGCGGGCCACGCTTTGACGGCGAATATGTTGCCCGACGCAGACCCCGTCCACAAGATCTCCATCGTGGCTCGTGGGGCGATGGGTGGTTATACCCGCCTCCTCCCCACCGAGGACCGTCACCTATACAGTCGGTCCCATTTCAAGGCCATGCTGGCCACCGCCCTAGGTGGACGGGTGGCCGAAGACCTGGTGTTCAGTGAAATAACCACGGGTGCCAGCAACGACTTGGAGCACGCCACCCGACTGGCTCGAAAGATGATTACCGAATATGGCATGAGCGATAGTCTAGGGCCCCGCACCTTTGGTCGCAAAGAGGAGTTGGTTTTTCTGGGCAAGGAGATAATGGAGCAGCGGGATTACAGCGAGAAGGTGGCCGAGGATATAGACCTGGAGCTACAGCACTTCATTGAAGAGGCAGATGCTACCGCCCGAAATATCCTCACCACTCACCGGCAGAAGCTGAACAATATAGCCAAGCGACTCATCACCTCCGAAACTATCGAGGGGAAGGAGTTGAAGGCGCTCTTCAGCGGTTCCCCACTCCCTACCGAGACTAAAAGGGTGCCTTCCAACAAAAGGCAGAAATCGGCTGCTCAGTCCGAGCCAAAACAAGCCCCGACAAAGGACGGGAAATCCTACAGGCCACCCAAGCCCAAATTGGATAAGCCAGGATCAGAAATAGTTTAGGCTAATCCTTATGCATCCAAGGCTCAACCCTCATTGAGGAGTTGAGCTTTTATATACCCTACGAAAGGAGGGTCAAATGTTTGCCGATGGGCATAACCAGCTAGGGACCTTCACCGATGATGAGATAGGGGGCATTTTACAGAGGGCCGAGGCTGCGGGCCTGGAGTTCATGGTTGTATCGGGAGTGGACTTAAAGTCCTCGGAGAAGAGCTTGATGATGGGGCAGAGGGATAAAGCCATATGGCCTCAAATAGGTATATACGCTTGGTGGGCCCAGGAATTAGATTCATCCACCTACCTTAAATTGCGAGACCTGGCCAAAGGGGATGAGGTGGTGGGTATAGGTGAGATAGGGCTAGATTATAGTAAGGAGCCGGATAGGGAAACCCAAAAGCGGTGTTTTGAACAGCAGGTGAAGTTGGCTAGGGAGCTGGGTCTGCCCCTATCCCTGTTTGCCCGTACCCAAGAGGGCTACAAAGACATGGTAAACATTATAAGACAGGAAAAAGCTGGGGAGCTTGGCGCAGTGTTTAATACCTTCGATATTGTTATGCTGAGCCCTCAATACGATGACAAGG
>JAZGDP010000196.1:0-2599 GCA_036477885.1 Dehalococcoidia bacterium | reverse complement strand
TCAACTTCATGGTGGATGACCCTTCACCCTACGTTAGCCAGGCTAGGGAGGTCGCTGTCCTCGATGCCGTGACCAAGGCGCAGCAGTTGGCCGATTTGGTCGGCGTCACCCTGGGCAAGCCCACCTTCATCACCGAAAGCGGTGGCTTTGCGCCTCCGCCAGTATTCGTTGAAATGGCCTTCGCCGAGGCTGCCCTAGCTCCAGCGGTCGCCACTCCTATCCTCCCCGGCGAGACGGAGATAAGCATGCGCGCCCAGATAGCTTTCGCCATTGAGTAAGACGGGTTTACCTTAAACCCGTCTAAGGGGCGGAGGGGGTAACCCCCTCCGCCCCTTGAAGCGTCTGGGCACGAAGGGAGGTGCCTCTATGCTTAGCCCTGGATAATAAAGGGGGTACTTAAAGTTGCGGCATGAGAGGCATACTGCTACAATGACAATCGGTTGGACAGGGCTTAGAGTAGGGTCTAGAGGGAGAAATCCAGTGGTTTTAAGCGACCACACCATAAAAGAAGAGCTCGCCAAGGGGAGGATAATAATAGAGCCTCTGGACCCTTCATGCATTCAGCCTGCCAGCATCGATGTCCACCTGGACAAGAAGCTTCTGGTCTTCAGGAATTCACGCCGTCCTTTCATCGATGTGCGGGAGGATGCGGGAGACCTAACGGAGACCGAGGAGATAGAGGGCGAAAACCCTTTCATCCTGCATCCCAACGAGTTTGTCTTAGCCAGCACCCTGGAGCATATTTCCCTTCCCGAGGACATCGTGGCCAGGCTGGAGGGTAAAAGCTCCCTGGGCCGCATAGGGCTTTTGATCCATTCCACCGCTGGTTATGTAGACCCCGGCTGGAAAGGCCACTTGACTCTGGAGCTGAGCAACGTGGCTAATCTACCCGTTACCCTTTATTACAAGATGAAGATAGGCCAGATATCCTTCCTTCGGCTGAGCTCCCCCGCAGATAACCTCTATGGCTCCAGCGCCTTGGGCAGCAAGTACCAAGGGCAGACGGAGCCCACGGCTAGCAGGGCTTATCAGGATTATCGGGGAAGGAACCCCAAAAGGCTAAAATAGCTTCATTCCATATTTTATTTTTCTTATGGACTACATGAAGCAGGCCCTCTCCCTAGCAAAAGACGCCCTAGGGCGCACCAGCCCCAATCCGGCGGTGGGGGCGGTCATCGTAAAGGATGGGAGGGTGGTGGGGAAGGGGAGCACCGAAAAGGCGGGAGGGGCCCACGCAGAGGTGGTGGCTTTGACGGAGGCGGGCGAGGCTGCTAGGGGGGCTACCATCTATGTAACCCTGGAGCCCTGTTGCCACTCGGGGAGGACGCCACCCTGTACCCTGGCCCTCATAGGCGCAGGCATTGCCCAGGTGCATATGGCCACTCTTGACCCTAATCCCCAGGTCTCAGGAAAGGGTAAGGAGGCGTTGGAGACAGCGGGGATTAAGACCCACCTGGGGGAGGAGCAGCAGGAGGCTAGAGAGCTGAACGAGTCCTATATGAAATATATCACCAGCGGCCTTCCCTTCGTCACCGCCAAGTTTGCCATGAGCCTAGATGGTAAGATAGCTTCTCAAACTGGGGAATCCCACTGGATAACCGGGACTCAGGCCAGAGAGCACGTTCACGAGCTGCGGAAGCGGGTAGACGCCATAGCGGTGGGGGTTAATACCGTTGTCGTCGACGACCCCAGGCTTACGGCGAGAAAGGAAGCCCAGTATATAGGCGAGAAGCAGCCTTTACGCATCATCGTCGATACCCGGGGTCGTACTCCTCCTGATGCTCGGATCTTTCGAGAGCCGGGTCAGACCATTGTGGCCACCAAGAAGCTTGACCCCTTTCGACAGAGAAGGCTCAGCGAGGCCGGGGTGGAGGTATGGATGTTGCCCTCTCGACGGGGAAGGGTGGACCTGCACGCCTTACTAAAGGCCCTGGGGCAGCGGGAAGTAACCAGCCTCCTGGTGGAGGGTGGCGGGACATTGTTGGGCTCCTTCTTCGATGAAGAGCTGGTGGATAAGGTGCTGGCCTTTGTAGCACCTATTATAATAGGGGGAGAAAAAGCGCCAGGTGCTGTCGCTGGCTCGGGAGTGAAGAGGATATCTCAGGCTCTCAGGTTGCATCGGGTCCGAGTGGAGCACCTGGGAGAAGATATGCTGATAACAGGCTATGTGAGGGAGGATTAAAGGGTAATGTTCACTGGCATTGTGGAAGAGGTGGGCACCTTAAAAGTCAGAGAGCAGTGCCGACTCGTCTTTACAGCCCAAAAGGCCATAGAGGAGGTAGCTGTAGGGGACAGCATCGCCGTTAACGGGGCTTGCTTGACGGTTACTTCCATCGACCACCATAATTTCTCCGTGGACGTCATGCCCGAGACCCTTCATCGCACCAACTTGGATGGCCTGAAGGTGGGCCATAAAGTCAACCTGGAAAGACCCCTGGTCTTTGGGGGAAGGGTTGGAGGGCATTTAGTCCAGGGCCACGTCGATGGTACGGGATGGGTTAAGTCTATTGAACCCCAGGGGGATGCCAGGATAATGAAGATCATAGCTCCGCCTGAGCTCATGTCATTTATTGTCGAGAAGGGATTTATTGCAGTGGAC
>JAZGDP010000195.1:0-3380 GCA_036477885.1 Dehalococcoidia bacterium | reverse complement strand
CGCCGGTTAAATACATAGAGCGAACCAGGGCATACTACTCAGCCCAGGGTTTCTCTGCCTATCAATGGACGGTTAATGAGAGCGCTCCCTGGACGCCCTTAAACAAACCATTAGAAAGATGCATGGTTGCCCTTTTGTCCACCGGAGGGGTCTTCCACAAGGAGCAACCACCCTTTAAAAACGAAAGGGACGACCTAACTTATAGGGAGATATCCAAAAATGTAGATGTGCGCGATCTGAGGATCGTTCACTATGCCTATGACCATACCGATGCAAAAAAGGATATCAACTGCATCTTTCCCATTGAGCGCTTTCAGGAGCTCGAAGCAGAGGGCTACATTGGAGAGCTAGCACCGGTAGCCTTTACCCTAATGGGGGGCATCTTTCGGCGTACCTACGTGAGGACTGAGATGGCCCCTCGGATCCTACAGAGGCTAAAGGATATGAAGGCGGATGTTCTGTTTTTAGTTCCCGCTTGACCGGTGTGCCATCAGTCCGTGGGGCTGATCTCAAGGACAGTGGAGGAGGGGGGCATCTGCACCACCTCTGTTACCTCGGCTCGAGACATCACCGAGGCGGTGAAGCCTCCCAGAGCCGCTTTTGTGGATTTCCCCTTGGGGCATCAAACAGGCAGGCCGGCAGAGCGAGATCTGCAGATGAAAATAATCAAGGGTGCCTTGGAACTTCTAAAGACTGCCACAGAGCCGGCTATTATAGTTGACCTGCCCCTTGAATGGCCCGAAGGCTCTTCGTGGAAAGAAAAGGCTTTTGCCACCGACTCTTGACTTAATGATTTATTATTATAGATAATCCTTCAATTGTAGGGGTCATAGAGATAGGAGATGATATAGAGTGATAGCAGTGGATACCATAGCTCAAGGATTGCCGGGTATACTGGCAGGGCCCCTGAGCAGCCTAGTTGACGTCCGCACCAACCCCACCAACTTCCAAATAGATGCCTACGTAGTCTTAGGGATAGTCTTTGCTATTGTGCTAGTAGCTGCTCCCATGACAGTGTCCCGACCTGAGCGGGGCGGCACCATATTGGGGGCTGTGTTGGGCGGACTATTGGGGGGCCTGGTGGGAGCCTTCATCGCACCTTTCATGTTCCCCGAGAGTGGTGAGGTAGGCTCCTTGATGTTGGGGCTGGTTATGGGCAGCGCAGGGGGCGCGGTTACCGGCGGCGTCATTGGCGCAACATTAAATTACTGAAGGCCCCAGTCTGCAATGAGGTACACCCTTTCCTAAGAGGTTATACTGGGGAAGCGTTGACATTGTAGGTGGGATGACTTAACATGGGTACAGGAATGCCTAAAAACTCAGGAGAATAGATCTAATCGGAGAAAGTAGGAGTTAGGGTAGCTATGGCAAAAGAGAAGCCTAAAACTGCAGCCGAGCTAAATAGAGAGGGTATAAATCTTCTGGCGGCAGGCAAATTTCAGGAGGCTATAGAGGCGTTCTCTAAAGCTATCGAGGTAGATGCAAACTATAGCGCCGCTTATCTGAATCGAGCTGAAGCCTATAGGAGGGCCGGCAACGAATCTCAGGCCATTGAAGATGAGGAGCGTTATCGCTCCCTTATAGAACAAACCAAGCCTGAGGAGCCTAAGCCTGCCCCCGAAGCTCCTAAAGAGGAAAAAGAAGCCCCTAAACCTTCTAGAGCAAAGGCCCCTGAGCCTCCTGCAGAGGAACCTCCTCCCCGAGAAGAAGAGCAGCGCCCACCGATAACAGCCCCCTCAACAGCCACTGTAGAATACCGCTCCTTCTCTTTCGGAGGGAGAATAGGTGGATTCGCCTTTGAGGGTTGGACCTTTTCAGACCTCTTAACCCACTGGACAATAGAGCGATTCTTTAGGGTACTCCTACTGGCAGCGGGCTTCGCTGCCCTGGGGGTGCTGGTGGCGAAGGTGTCCTTCTGTCCGGAGATAACGGGAGGCGAGATTATCTCAAAGGGTTGCGGCGGGGAGATGCTGGCTCTAACCCTGGGAGGCGCGGGTTTTGGGGCCTTAGTGGGAGCAATTATCCCCTGGGGACTGCATCGGTAACCCCGGCCTGATTTTACTTTTACACCTTCATTAGATCTGAAGTGGCATGTCCAATCCTTTAAACCTAGTGATGCCCTTCTTTCAGAATAGCTGGATAGCTAAGGTGCTCGCTGTTTCTCCTCGGCAGTAAGTATAGTGCTATCAGGTTTGGGTTATACTATAATTTGATAAAAGGTAGAAAACATTTCCCTTCCTAGCCGCCCCTTGAATTTCACTGGAGGAATGCATGAAGAGCTGGGAGCTAGCTATCCTAGTACCTGCTACAGTTATTATTGCTCAAGTAAGCTATAGGCTGTACAATACCATATCCGAATCCACCAAATACCTGGAAGGGGTATATTTTGGATTAAAGGAGATGAGGCAAGGTGCCATGGCCTCCTCTATAGGCATACCCCAAAGCTTCGCTCTGCCCCTTCAACCCCGCATAGCCGTGGTGGAGTTGTTTGGCATAATAGGGGGCGGGGCAAAGATGGCTAGTTATATTAATGTGTTTGATTCCTTGCGGCTGGATAAAAAGGTGAAGGCTGTAGTCCTAGATATAGACTCCCCGGGAGGTTCAGCCACCAGCTCAAGCTATCTTTACCACTCCCTCTCCAAATTGAACGCCGAGAAGCCTGTAATAGCTTTTATCCGAGGCACCGGCGCTTCAGGGGCATATCTGGTAAGCTGCGCTGCCACTAAGGTAGTAGCTCTCCCCAACGCCATCGTAGGCTCCATCGGCGTCATCTCCGTTAGGCCCGTTTTGCAGGAGCTACTGCAAAGGATGGGAATTAATGTCTCGGTGACCAAGAGCGGCCCCTTGAAAGACATGGGGGCCTTCTATAGGGAGTCCACCGACGAGGAGAAACAGAAGGAGCAAGATCTCATTAAAGAGTTCTACGATGACTTCGTCGCCTCTGTAGCTCAGGCAAGGAATATAGACGTGCAGACAATGCAGAAGTACGCCACAGGGGAGATATTCACCGCTCGAAAGGCTAAAGAGTTGGGCCTAATAGATGAACTAGGGGACATGAATAAAGCCCTTGACTTAGCTTCGGAGCTGGGACAGGTGCCTAGAAGAGTAACATATGTGCGACCCAAGAAGCCTTTCCTACAACGTTTGGTATCCCGGTTTACCGCCTCCGTCACCGAAGAGCTAATGGGTGAAATAGAGAGTCTGCTACTTCCCCATATTCAATATCGCTATCCCTAGCCATCCTGGCCGTATACCAGCGTCTCAGGGTAAAAGGCAAACCATCCAAACCAGAAGGCCATATGCCCACTTAATCGACTGAGTCTCTGTGAAGGCTGACTCTTGTTTATCAAGGCATCCTCAGTTATCTCCCATTTAGCTCC
>JAZGDP010000194.1:0-4147 GCA_036477885.1 Dehalococcoidia bacterium | reverse complement strand
TCTATATGCCCCAGCCGTTCTCGGATGGTGTACAGATCAAGGAGGGCCTGGGTGGGGTGGGCGTGATAGCCGTCGCCGGCGTTGACGATGCTGACATCCACATTCTGGGCTAGAAGGTAGGGAGCGCCCGACTGAGGGTGGCGTAGGATGACCACATCGGCACCCAGGGCCTGTAGGGTGCGGGCTGTATCTACCAGGGACTCCCCTTTCATCACGCTGCTAGTCCCTGCGGAGAGATTTATAACGTCGGCGCTAAGGATCTTTCCCGCCTGCTCAAAGGAGGCCCGAGTTCGAGTGCTGGGTTCATAAAACAGGGTGAACAGGGTCTTGCCTCTGAGGGCAGGCACCTTTTTGATCTCCCGAGAGAGGACCTCTTTCATTGCAGCGGTGGTATCCAGGATCTGCTCCAGCTCCTGACGAGTCAGCTCATCCAAGTCCAGCAGATGATGCAGTTTAAAGAGTCGTTTTCCCAGAAGGGGAGCAGGGCTACCCCTGTTTGCCTTTTTAGTTATCTTCATCGATCCTCTCCTCTGCGGACTATAGCCACTTCATCCCTGCCATCCACCTCCTTAAGCCTCACCTGAATATCCTCGTGGTGGGCGGTGGGGAGGTTCTTTCCCACGTAGTCGGCCCTTATAGGCAACTCACGATGTCCCCTATCCACCAGCACCGCCAGTTGAACGGTCTGGGGGCGCCCGAAATCCACCACGGCATCCATGGCGGCACGGATGCTGCGGCCGGTGAACAGCACATCGTCCACCAGCACCACCCTTTTCCCCGTTATATCTACGGGCATCTCGGTGTTCTGCACCACGGGGCGCAGCTGGGTGTAGGAAAGGTCGTCCCGGTAGAGGCTTATATCCAGGGTCCCCATAGGCACCACCTGCCCTTCGAACTCCTGGATCTTGCTTGCCAACCTCATTGCCAGAGGAACGCCCCGGGTGTGCATGCCCAGGAAGATCAACCCGTGAGAGCCCCTGTTTCTCTCTACTATCTCGTGGGCCATGCGGTTAAGGGCTCTACGTATATCCTCTTCCTGCATTACAATGCTTTCAGACATGAAAAAACCTCTTCCCGACTGGCAAGAGGTAATTTTCATTGACTCGGTGCCCTGACCCTTGCCAGCCTCGCTGGACTGGATTTAAAGGCTCGTCCTGCGGCACTCATCTTCCCGCTTGGTGCGGAAGATCTCTTTATTGAGTTGTCTCGCTTACTTTACCACACCCTTTCAGGTTTTGGCAAGGGGTAAGGCCAACATTTTATTCCAAAAATAATATATCTCTTAATACCCCAATTTCCAGGAGGTGACGGCCTCCGGCACTATCCTAACAATGGTCTGAAGCTGGGGCCAGTACTGCTTAATGTATGCCTCCATCTCCTTTTCGTCTATATATCTGCGGGTGACCTTTCTTATCTCTTCCAGGACAGCCTGGCTCTCCTCGGTAATTATCTCTGCTTTACCTCTTATCACGACTCCGCTAAAAGGAGGGGCCTCGTCCTGAGCCGAAAAGGCGGCACGAGGGTCTCGCACCAGATTCTTGACCCACATCCTGTCCTTTTGAGTCCAGATGGTGATGACCTCACCATCGTATCTATACCAAACTGGGGTTACTTGTGGATACCCATCCTTACGAAGGGTGCCCACAACGCCCATCCTGGCCTTGCCCAGAAAATCCATCAACTCGTGTTTGTTCATGCCCTCTTCCAGCATCTCTCATTACACCTCCGGCTGAATATCGTCCTCTTTGCCCTCTCCCCAAGAGTGGCGTTTAATCCAATGGCATATATAACTAAATAGGGAGCGCTTCATACAGAGCGAGCGAGGTAATAGTCGGCGACTCTCCTTAAGGCCTGGGCTCCCCGCTTGAAGGTGGGGTAACTGGCGATGCCCTTTTCCATGAGCGCCTTGCTTAAATTGAGCGCCTCCACCTCCTTGTTACAGGGAATAACAATAGTGAAGAAGGGCTTAGAGCTTCTCTCCCTGAACTCTCCTAAGACCCGAATCAAATCTGTGGTGAATTTCTTGCGCTTTTTTAGGCTTACGCCCTCTTCGAGGAAGGTCTTATTAAGCTCCAGCACTATGGTGTCCACATTATCGTCCTTCTCCAGGATATGGAGTATCCTCAAGGCTCTATCCACTTCGCCCAAGCTCCAGCTGACATCCAGGGGGTTTCTATAGCTAGCACCTACGAGCCTAATGAAGGAGGCCAATTCCCTGTAGCTCTCCGGAGTGAACTCGGGGACCTGAAAGCCTGCCTTTGCGAAGGCATCGCTGATTATCACCGATTGGCCGCCGGTCATGGCCACCAGGCCCATCCTGGGACCTTTTATAGGCTTTATGTGCAATAGGGCCTTAATAGTATCTATGAGATCGTCCATATCGTTTATGTTTATGGCACCAACCTGGCGCACCATAGCCTCCCATACAGCCTGAGAGGTAGCCAGGGCAGCGGTATGGGAGGAGGCGGCTCGAGCTCCATCCTGGGTCTGGCCCCCTTTCCAGACCAGCACAGGCTTTTTAGAGGCAGTCTCTTTCAAGGTATTATAAAAGCGCCTCCCGTCCTTTACCCCCTCTATGTACATGGCCAAGACCTTGGTCTCCGAGTCCTGAGCGAAATACTCCATATAGTCGGGGCTGTCCAGAACCACTGCGTTTCCGAAGCTCACCGATTTACTCACCCTGACGCCACTGGCCTCCCCCACCAGACTAAAGAGGAGAGTGTGGGTGCCACTCTGAGATATGAAGGCCACCTTCCCACCGTGGCCGTGATACTGCATAGGGCTGAAACGCAGTCCTATGCTGGGATTGAAGATGCCCATGCAATTGGGGCCTATTAGATTAAAGCCAGCCTCCCTGGCCATCTCGGTGAGGGTGTTCTGCAGGCCGATCCCCTCCTGGGTGTCGGTCTCAGCGAATCCCGAGGTAAAGAAGGTAGCCCCACCCACCCCCTTTCTTATACACTCCTCCAGAATTAGCGGGGCCACTTTGCGGGGCACTGAGACGATGACATAATCTACAGGCTCGGGGATATCCAATAGACTGGCATAGTTTTCAAACCCCAGTTCTTTAATCCCGGGTATCTCCCCTTCGTCCACCTGAACCGAATAAGCCTTGCCCTGAAAGGTGGTTAAACTCTTGAGCCAGAAATAGTCTTGGCCTCGCTTATCCCCCACCACCGCCACCGTTCTGGGGTTAAACACCCGATCCAACCCCTTATTCGCCATGCCTACGCCCCCGCCTCTTCCTCTAGGACTACTCGAGCGTCCACTGCTGCGAGGCTGTCTTTATAGGCAAAGATGGGGTTGAGGTCCAGCTCCTTTATTTGGGGGTGGCTCTCCACAAAGTCCGATAACTTAAGAATGGTATCCTCCAGAAGCTCTATGTCGGCAGGCTCCTGGCCTCGATAGCCCTCCAGGATGGGAAATCCCTTTATCTCCCGAATCATCTGGCTGGCATCCCGCCTGGTGAGAGGGACTATTCGAAAGGAGACATCCTTGAGGATCTCCACCAGCACCCCACCCAATCCAAACATGAGGACCGGCCCGAACTGGGGGTCCTTGTTCATTCCAATGATCACCTCCACCCCGGGCCTGGCCATCCTCTGCACCGAGACTCCCTGAAGGGAGGCCGAGGGCTGGTTTTGGCGGACGGAGGCTGTGATCTCGTCGTAAGCCTTGGCCACCTCCTCCTCTCCCCCCAAACCGAGCTTCACGCCCCCTATATCACTCTTATGCACTATATTGGGGGAGACCACCTTTAATACTACAGGAAACCCCATCTCCCTGGCCAGAGAGAGGGCCTCCTCCTTAGAGCGGGCCAGCTTAGATTCGATGACGGGGATGCCGGCCTCCTTAAGAAGCTCCTTGGATTCCACCTCCGTCAGGTGTCTCCTCCCCTCTTTCAACGCTCTGTTCAGGGCTGCGTTCTCCTTCATAGAGGACAACTCCCCTCTTTCTTCGTAATGGCCAAAGGGAGAATATCAACTGACGAGGTTCCTGTCAATGAAGGCCAAGGCCTTTTAGCCCCTAGGTCTTAGGCAAGAACAGCCATCGAGATATACGTACAGGCCATTGTAGGGATAGAAAATAGGGGAAAACTAACGGAAATCGCTAAGGGTTAAGGCAGACCCTAGGCTAGTCGCCCTGG